>NZ_QUAC01000475.1 GCF_003389455.1 Streptomyces inhibens
CGGCCGGCGGCCGGGGCTTGGCGGTGCCGTCGGGCGCGCTGTGCCGCTCGGGCGTGGGCGCGTCCGAGGAAGCCGCGGCCGGCTTCGGCTCGTCCGGGCGCGCGGCGTGGGATCCCGCCGGACGCAGTCCGGGGGAGAGCGGCTGGGCCTCGTCTGGCAAGAGCACTCCTCAAGCGGTTCCGGACCCCAGGACCTCGAACGGGTCGGGGTGCCATGGTATCGACCCCAAGGCCGCGACTCCCCCGCGGCCATGGGTCCGTACATGACACCAGCAGCAGGGGCCCCCGGATTTCTTCCGGGGCCCCTGCTGCTGGTGTGGTGTCCGAGGCCGGCTCAGACCGTGATCAGGGCCTCCAGCGGTGCGCCCTTCAGGCCCGGCTCCACCCGCTGCCGCCCGGCGAGAAAGCCCAGCTCCAGCAGCACTGCCAGGCCGGCGATCTCGGCGCCCGCACGGCGGATGAGCTGCAGCGATGCGTCGGCGGTGCCACCGGTGGCGAGCACGTCGTCGATCACCAGCACCCGGTCGCCGGGGGCCACCGCATCGGCGTGGATCTCGATCTCGGCGGTGCCGTACTCCAGCTCGTACGCCTGGCCGAGCGTCGCGCCGGGCAGCTTGCCCGCCTTGCGTACGGGGACGAACCCGACGCCGGCGCGGACCGCGACCGGGGCGGCGAGGATGAAACCGCGCGCCTCCAGGCCCGCGACCTTGTCCACCCGATGCCGCTCGCACAGCTCGGCAAAGGCGTCGGTCAGCGCGCCGAAGGCGACCGGGTCGGCCAGCAGCGGGGTGATGTCCTTGAACACCACGCCCGGCTGCGGATAGTCCGGAACATCGGTGATACGGCTGAGGAGCAGCTCGCGCAGAGCTCCGCGGGCGCTCATCGGCGCTTGCCCGACGGACGGCCGCGGCCACGGCCACGGGAGGCGGGCTGGTGCCGCGGTCCGACGACCGCCGTGCCGTCGCCGTCCTCGGCTTCCTCGCCGCCGGGGAGCTCGTCCTGCGGGTCCTCCTGGCTCGCGCCCTTGGCCGCGGCCACGGCGCGCTTCGCCTGCACCCGCTTGGCCAGCGCCTTCATCTGCGGCTCGCGGCCCTTCAGGTCGGCGACCAGCGGGGTCGCGATGAAGATCGAGGAGTACGCACCGGCGGCGAGACCGACGAACAGGGCCAGCGAGATGTCGTTGAGCATGCCCGCGCCCAGCACACCGCCACCGACGAACAGCAGACCGGCGACCGGGAGCAGGGCGACGACGGTGGTGTTGATGGAGCGCACCAGGGTGCCGTTGATGCTGCGGTTGGCGATCTCGCTGTAGGTGAAGCGGGTCTGCTTGGTGATCTCCTTGGAGGCTTCCTTGAGACTGTCGAAGACGACGACCGTGTCGTAGAGGGAGTAACCGAGGATCGTCAGCAGACCGATGACCGTGCCCGGGGTGACCTCGAAGCCGACCAGGGCGTAGATGCCGACCGTGATCGTGAGGTCGTGGATCAGGGCGACCAGGGCGGCGAGCGCCATCCGCCATTCAAAGGCGATGGCCAGATAGAGCACCACCAGCACCATGAAGATCCCCAGGCCCAGCCAGGCCTTGTTGGCGATCTCCTCACCCCAGCTCGGACCGACCAGCTGGGTGTTGACGTCCTTGACCGGGACGTTCAGGTCCTTGGCGAGCGCTTCCTGGACCGGCAGCGACTGCTTGGTGTCCAGACCGCTGATCTGGATGCGCAGCGCACCACCGCCGAGCTTCTGGACGACGACCTGATGCTCACCGGCCACCGACTCGGCCTTGTGCTGCGCCTCCGTGGAGGACACCGAGGTCTTCGGGGTGGTGAAGACCGCGCCACCGGAGAACTCGATGCCCATGTTCAGGCCGCGCACCGCCAGGCCGACGATGGCCGTGATGGTGATGAGGATCGAGATGCCGTACCAGATCTTCCGCTTGCCGACGAAGTCGTAGCCGACCTCGCCGCGGTAGAGCCGGGCGCCGACGTTTCCGAGCTTGGACATCTCACGCCTCCTTCGTCTGCGTAAAGGCGGTGCTACGGCTACGGCGCAGCGGCGGCTTGGCGCCCAGGCGCTGGGGATCGAGGCCGGACCAGGAGTGGCCTTCGTAGAAGAACTTCCGCCGGGCCAGCAGCGTCATCAGGGGCTTGGTGAAGAAGAAGACCACGACGACGTCGAGGACGGTGGTCAGGCCGAGCGTGAACGCGAAGCCCTGCACCTTGCCGACGGTGACGATGAACAGCACCGCGGCGGCCAGGAACGACACGAAGTCGGAGACCAGGATCGTACGGCGGGCGCGTGGCCAGCCCCGCTCGACGGCCGGACGCAGGGTGCGGCCCTCGCGGATCTCGTCCCGGATGCGCTCGAAGTAGACGATGAACGAGTCGGCCGTGATGCCGATGGCGACGATGGCGCCACAGACGGCCGGCAGGTTCAGCGCGAACTGGATGGCCGGGCCCAGCAGCGTCATGATCGTGTACGTCAGGACGGCGGAGACCCCGAGGCTCGCCAGCGCCACCAGGGCCAGACCCCGGTAGTAGGCGACGAGGTAGATGACGACCAGCGCGAGGCCGATGGCGCCCGCGACGAGGCCGGCCTGCAGCTGCTCACCGCCGAGCGCCGCGGTGACCGTGGTCTCGTCGACGATCTTGAAGGAGAGCGGCAGGGCGCCGTAGGACAGCATGTTGCTCAGGTCCTCGGCGGACTGCTGGGTGAAGCCGCCGGAGATCGTGGCGTTGCCACCGTTGAGCCGCTCGCTGACGCGCGGGTCGGAGACCACCGCGCCGTCCAGGACGATCGCGAACTGGTTCTGCGGCTGCACCTTGGTGGCGAGCTTGCCGGTGATGTCCGCGAACTTCTTGCCACCGTCGGAGGTGAAGTCCATCTGGACGATCCAGCCCTGGCCCTGCTGACTGTCGAAGACGGCCTTGGCGTCCTTGACGTCGGTGCCCTCGACGGCAACCGGGCCGAGCACGTACTTCTGCGTGCCGTCGTCCTTGCAGGCCACCACCGGGTCGCTGGGCTTGGAGGCGGCGGCCCGCTCACCGGCCGCGGCGCGCGAGGCCTTGGTGGTGCAGTCCAGCGCGGCGAACTGCTTCTGCAGCGGCGCGGGGACGTCGGAGGCACCACCGGCCGGCGGCGTCGGCGGGGTGGCGGGCTTGGAGGACCCGGAGGCGGTGGGCGGGGCGGACGGCGCCTTCTTCAGGGAGTCCGTGACCGCGCGGCCCTGGGTCGTGGCGCTCGCGCTGGGCGTCGGCGAGGACGAGGCGTTCTGCTTGCCGCTGCCCTGGCTGCCCGTGGCCTTCTGACCGGTGGCCTTGTCGCCCTTGCCCTTGTCGTTCTTGCCGCCCTTGGAGGGGCTGGGCGTGGGCTCGGGGGTCTTGGTGCCCGCGGTGGTGGTCAGCACCGGCCGGAAGCCGAGCTGAGCGGTGGTGCCGACCTGCTGGCGAGCCTGCTTCGCGTTCGTCCCCTTGGGGATGTTCACGATGATGTGGTTCTCGCCCTGGGTCTGCACCTCGGTCTCGGACACACCCAGACCGTTGACCCGCCGGTCCATGATTCCCGCGGCGGTCTTCATGTTGGTCTCGTTGATCGCGTTGGGCTTGCCCGGCTGGTTCTCCGCCTGGAGCGTGAAGCTGGTGCCGCCGGCCAGGTCGATGCCCAGTCGGGGCGCCAGCGTGCCGGAGTAGAACATGCCCCCGATCAGCCCCGCCATCGCGAGGAGGACCAGGATCAGGGTGCGGCCCGGATGCCCCTGGCTCGCGGGCGCCCTGCGGCCCTTCTTCGGTGCTGCCACCTTCTCGTATCTCCCTGTCCAACCCCTCGGCCTGGGATGTCGGCCGAAGAGCCACGAAGTCTTGTGGGGACGTGCCCCCGCCGGAGCCTAGACCGTTCCGGAACCGCGGTGCACGTCACATCGCGTGCTCCGCGGTTCCGTGGAGAGCGGACTACTTCGCGTCGTCGCCGGACTTCTTCTCGTCCTTGGCGGCGTCCGCGTCGGCCTTGACGGTGTCCTTGGCGTCCTTGGCGTCCTTGGCTTCGACCTCGGCCTCGGCCTCGGCGGCGGGCTCGGCGTCGGCCGGGGTCTCGGCCTTGCCCAGGTCGATCTTCTCGGCCTTGTCACCCGTTTCGGTGGCTTCGCCGGCGGTGTCGCCGGTCAGCGAGGAGGCGTCGTCCGGGACGATCGACTCGTCGCCGTGGATCGGGTCGGCACCGTCCAGAATGCGGTTGTACTCCTCGTCCGCGAGCACCGCGCCGATGGCGTTCTTGGCGTAGATGGCGTGCACGCCGGGGGCGACCTCCAGGAGGACGGTGTCCTCGTGGATTTCCTTGACAGTCGCGTACATGCCACCGATCGTGCGAACGCCGGTGCCGGCCTGCATTTCATTGCGCATCTGCTGGGCTGCCTGCTGCTTCTTCTTGGCAGACCGCGTCATCAGGAACATGGCCCCGATGAGGACGATGAAGGGGAGGAGAGTCACGATACTCACGGGACGGAAATCCTTCGCACGACCGCGGCTTCGCGGTCTCATATACGGGGGTGGGTATGCCGGTCCATACGGACGGCATCGGCGGAGTCTAAGCGAGTCCCCACCAGTGGAACAACGCCCAGCATCGCACCGCAGTTCCTGACCGGGCGAGTCTCCGCGCCGTCACGCCCCGAACAGGCCCTGCTGTCCGCTTCCGCCCGCTTGCTGCGGCGGGGCCATCCCGAGATGGGCCCAGGCGGCCGGGGTCGCGATCCGGCCCCTGGGGGTCCGAGCCAGCAGCCCCTCCCGTACGAGGAACGGCTCGGCGACCTCCTCGACCGTCTCGCGCTCCTCCCCCACCGCGACCGCGAGGGTGGACAGACCCACCGGGCCGCCGCCGAAGAGCTTGAGCAGGGCCGTGAGCACACCGCGGTCGAGCCGGTCCAGGCCGCGGCCGTCGACCTCGTAGACATCGAGGGCCTGCGAGGCGATCTCGCGGGTGATCACGCCGTCGGCCTTGACCTGGGCGTAGTCGCGGACGCGGCGCAGCAGGCGGTTGGCGATACGGGGGGTGCCGCGGGAGCGGCCGGCGATCTCGGCCGCGCCCTCCGCCTCTATTTCGACGTCCAGCAGTCCGGCGGAGCGGTGGATGACCCGCTGCAGCTCGGCGGGGGCGTAGAACTCCATATGGCCGGTGAAGCCGAAGCGGTCGCGCAGCGGGGGCGGCAGCAGACCGGCCCTGGTCGTGGCGCCGACCAGGGTGAACGGCGGGAGCTCAAGGGGGATGGCGGTGGCTCCCGGGCCCTTGCCGACGATCACGTCGACCCGGAAGTCCTCCATCGCCATGTAGAGCATCTCCTCGGCGGGCCGGGACATCCGGTGGATCTCGTCGAGGAAGAGGACCTCGCCCTCCTGGAGGGAGGAGAGGATCGCGGCGAGATCGCCGGCGTGCTGGATGGCGGGGCCGGAGGTGATACGGATCGGGGCGCCCATCTCGGCGGCGATGATCATCGAGAGGGTCGTCTTGCCGAGGCCCGGTGCCCCGGACAGCAGGACATGGTCGGCGGTGGCGCCGCGGGCGCGGGCCGCGCGCAGCACCAGGTCGAGCTGTTCACGCACCCGCTCCTGGCCCACGAACTCTTCGAGGTCCTTGGGCCGCAGCGCGGCCTCGACCGCGGTGTCCTCGCCGTCCGCGTCGGCCCCGACCAGCCGGTCGGGCGCGCCCAGGGCGGCGTCCTCGGCGGTGGGTGGTGCGGTGTCGTCCCAGTTCACTGCGGATTGCCTCGCGGGGTCGGGGCGGCCGGGCCGCCTGCGGGGTCGTTCGGTCGGGGGCGCGGGGCCCGGGTGGCGCCGGTCATCGCGTCCGGTTCAGGGTCTGCAGGGCGGCCTTGAGCAGCTGCGGCACCTGGGGCGCTCCGCCGGCGGCGACCGCCGCCTCGGCCTGCGGGGCGACCGCGGTGACCGCTTCGTCGGCCTCGCGGGTGGCATAGCCGAGCCCGATCAGCGCGGCGTGCAGCTGGTCGCGCCAGCCGGGCGTCACGGCGCTGCCGATGCCGGCGCGGCCGGTGCCGATCGGCTCGCCGAGCCGGTCCTTGAGTTCCAGGAGCAGCTTTTGCGCGCCCTTCTTGCCGATGCCGGGCACGGCGGTGAGGGCCTTCTCGTCGCCGATGGAGACGGCGAGGCGCAGCGCGTCCGGGGAGTGCACCGCGAGCATGGCCTGGGCGAGCCGGGGGCCGACGCCGCTGGCGGTCTGCAGCAGCTCGAAGGTCTGCCGTTCGTCGTCGTCGGCGAAGCCGTACAGCGTGAGCGAGTCCTCGCGGACGACGAGGGAGGTGGCGAGCTTGGCCTGTTGTCCGAGGCGCAGCGCGGAGAGGGTGTTCGGCGTGCACTGGACGGCCATGCCGATCCCGCCGACCTCGACGACGGCGGCGTCCGGTGCGAGGGCCGCGACCGGGCCGGAGACGAAGGCGATCATCGGATGCCCTTCTGGGGTGCCCGGCGGATGCCGGGGGCGGGAACGGGGGCGGTGCGACGGGCCGCGGCCTGCGCCTGCTGGAGGCGGTTGACCGCGGGCGCGCGCCAGATGTGGCAGATGGCAAGGGCGAGGGCGTCGGCGGCGTCGGCCGGTTTCGGTGGCGCGTCGAGCCGCAACAGGCGGGTGACCATCGCGCCGACCTGGGCCTTGTCGGCCCGCCCTGATCCCGTGACGGCGGCCTTGACCTCGCTGGGGGTGTGCAGCGCGACCGGCAGTCCACGGCGGGCCGCGCACAGCATGGCGACCGCGCTGGCCTGGGCGGTGCCCATGACCGTACGGACATTGTGCTGGCTGAACACCCGCTCCACGGCGACGAATTCGGGGCGGTGGGTGTCCAGCCACTCCTCTATCCCGCGCTCGATGAGGACCAGGCGGTGGGCGATGTCCGCGTCCGCCGGGGTGCGGACGACGCCGACGCCGGCCATCTTCAGCGGACGGCCGGCGACGCCCTCCACCACGCCGACCCCGCATCGGGTCAGCCCCGGGTCCACGCCCAGTACGCGCACGATGCCCCCTTCCTCGGCCAACCGACAGACTGTTCGTGCAGGTTATCGGCTGCCACTGACAATGCGTCGGGGGCCGGGCGGTGTGGCCGCCGTCCGGGCCGGGTCCGGTACGTGCGGACCGCTCAACGGCCTTGCCCACAGCAGACGCAACGGCCCGCCGGATCTCTCCGGCGGGCCGTTGTCGTGGTCCAGTCGGTGCCCGTCAGGCGTCGACCTTGGCCATCACATCGTCCGAGACGTCGAAGTTGGCGAAGACGTTCTGCACGTCGTCGCTGTCCTCCAGCGCGTCGATCAGCTTGAAGATCTTGCGCGCGCCCTCTTCCTCCAGCTCGACCTGCATGGTCGGGACGAAGTTGGCGTCGGCCGAGTCGTAGTCGATGCCGGCCTCCTGGAGGGAGGTGCGGACCGCGACCAGGTCGGTGGCCTCGCTGAGCACCTCGAAGGACTCACCGAGGTCGTTGACCTCCTCGGCGCCCGCGTCCAGGACCGCACCGAGAACGTCGTCCTCGCTCAGCTCACCCTTGGGGACGATCACCACGCCCTTGCGGTTGAACAGGTAGGACACCGAGCCGGGGTCGGCCATCGAACCGCCGTTGCGGGTCATGGCGACGCGGACGTCCGAGGCGGCACGGTTGCGGTTGTCGGTGAGGCACTCGATGAGCACCGCGACACCGTTGGGGCCGTAACCCTCGTACATGATCGTCTCGTAGTCGGCGCCACCGGCCTCAAGGCCGGCACCGCGCTTGACCGCCGAGTCGATGTTCTTGTTGGGTACCGAGCTCTTCTTGGCCTTCTGGATGGCGTCGAAGAGAGTCGGATTGCCGTCCGGGTCGGCGCCGCCCGTGCGGGCCGCGACCTCGATGTTCTTGATCAGCTTCGCGAAGAGCTTGCCGCGCTTGGCATCGATCACGGCCTTCTTGTGCTTCGTCGTAGCCCATTTAGAGTGGCCGGACATCCGCCTGTCTCCTTCGCGTAACCAATTTCCGAAACGAACGCCTTAGATCCTACCGGGGCTGCGTCACAGGGTGTTACGCACCATGTCCACGAACAAGTGGTGGACCCGGTGGTCACCGGTGAGCTCCGGGTGGAAGGACGTGGCGAGGACGTTACCCTGCCGGACGGCCACGGTGTGCCCGTTGTACGTCGCCAGGACCTCGACCGCTCCGCCGACCGACTCGACCCACGGCGCCCGGATGAAGACGCCCTCGACCGGTCCGCCGGGGATGCCGGTGACGTCGATGGCGGCCTCGAAGGACTCGTTCTGCCGCCCGAACGCGTTACGGCGCACGATCATGTCGATGCCGCCGAGCGTCTCCTGGTCCTCACGGGCATCCAGCAGCTTGTCCGCGACCATGATCATGCCGGCGCAGGTGCCGTAGACCGGCTTGCCCGCGCGGACGAACGCGCGCAGCGGCTCCAGCATGCCGAAGACGACCGCCAGTTTGGACATCGTGGTGGACTCGCCGCCCGGGATGACCAGGCCGTCGACCTCGTCCAGCTCCTCGGGGCGGCGCACCGGCCGGGCCAGGGCGTCCGACTCCGCGAGCGCGGTGAGGTGCTCGCGGACGTCGCCCTGGAGGGCCAGCACACCAATGGTGGGGGTGCTCATCTATGGTCCTACCAGCCGCGGTTGGCGTAGCGCTCGGCCTCGGGGAGGGTGTCGCAGTTGATGCCGACCATGGCCTCGCCCAGGTTGCGGGAGACATCCGCGATGACCTTCGGGTCGTCGTAGAAGGTGGTGGCCTTCACGATCGCGGCGGCGCGCTTGGCGGGGTCACCGGACTTGAAGATGCCGGAGCCGACGAACACACCCTCGGCGCCGAGCTGGCGCATCAGCGCGGCGTCGGCCGGGGTGGCCACACCACCGGCGGAGAACAGCACGACCGGCAGCTTGCCGAGCTCGGCGACCTCCTTGACCAGCTCGTACGGGGCGCGCAGCTCCTTGGCGGCGGCGAACAGCTCGTTGTTGTCGCAGCCGCGCAGCTTGGCGATCTCGGCCTTGATCTGGCGCAGGTGGCGGACCGCCTCGACGACGTTGCCGGTGCCGGCCTCGCCCTTGGAGCGGATCATGGCGGCACCCTCGGCTATGCGGCGCAGCGCCTCGCCCAGGTTGGTGGCACCACACACGAAGGGGGTGGTGAAGGCCCACTTGTCGGAGTGGTTGACCTCGTCGGCCGGGGTGAGGACCTCGGACTCGTCGATGTAGTCGACACCGAGCGACTGGAGGACCTGGGCCTCGACGAAGTGGCCGATACGGGACTTGGCCATGACCGGGATGGAGACGGCGTCGATGATGCCGTCGATCATGTCGGGGTCCGACATACGGGCCACGCCGCCGTCCTTGCGGATGTCGGCGGGGACCCGCTCCAGGGCCATGACGGCGACGGCGCCCGCGTCCTCGGCGATCTTCGCCTCTTCCGGCGTGACGACGTCCATGATCACGCCGCCCTTGAGCTGCTCGGCCATTCCGCGCTTGACGCGCGCGGTTCCGGTCTCGGGGTTCTGGGGCGTGGTGGGCGTGCTGGACACGGTTTGACCTCACTCAGTGCGGGTGGCTGTACTCCTGCGCCCACACAACCCTTTGTGAGCGGGCCGGGAAAAGGGCCAATTAGAGGTCAGTGGCTCGTGAGGGTGCGGAGTCGCAGATTCCGGGGCCGGGATTCCGGCTTTTCGATTCCGTCGCTCGGGTGGCGACCCCGAGGATTTGCCGCCGTGGTTCCGGCGCCCCGTTCCGGCTTCCCGGTTTCGGCTCCGCGGTTTCGGCTCCCCCCGCTTCGTCTCCCCCGTCTCGGCGCTCAGTTTCCGGCCGAGCGGTCATCCAGGACGGCCGGAGGCTCGTCGTCCATTTCGAAGGCCAGCGGGAAGGGGGCGTGGCCGGCGAGCCGTAGATAGCGCACCACCCGGTGCCGGCGGACGGCGCGCGCGGCCCGTACGGCGTCGTTGTGGAAACGGCGGGCCATCGGGACGCGACGGACCGCGGCGGTGAGTTCGGTGACCGTACGCTCGCCGCCGGGCGCCTCCCGTACGGCCTCCAGCTGTGCCTCCTCGGCGAAAATGGCCCGCAGCGCCTGGCTCAGCTCACTCTCCGCGACCTCGCGGTGGTCCTCGTCGGCCTGCCGGGCCTCGTGCGCGGCCTGGTAGAGAACGATCGAGGCGGCGGGATCGAGGACACCGGAGGTGCCCACCTCCTGCGCGACGGACGCGCGCCGGAGCAGCTGGGCGTCGAGAGCCGCCCTGGCCGCGTCGATCCGCGCGTGCAGGCGGTCGAGGCGGCCGGCCGTCCAGCTCAGGTAGATGCCGATGAGGACGATCGCCGCGGCGATCCAGATGAACGTGGTCACGGCGGGTCACGTTACCGCTGCGCCCGGCCCGGACCGGCTGCGGGCAGGCGGTGGGCGGCCGAGGTCAGTCCTTGGCGAGCCAGCGGCGGGCCCGTAGGCCCACCCGTTCGTCGGTGGCCACCGAGGCGGCGCCGGCGGTGACGGTCTCGTACACGGCGAGGATGTCGGCGCCGACCGTGGACCAGTCGAAGCGGCGTACGTGCTTGCTGCCGCGTTCGCGCAGTTCGGCCAGGCGGGCGGGGTCGCCGAGGAGGCGTACCGCGGCGGCGGCGAGGGCGTCCGCGTCCTCGTTGGCGAACAGTTCGCCGGCCTCGCCCTTGTCCAGGACCTGGGCGAAGGCGTCGAGGTCGCTGGCCAGTACGGGGGCACCGGCCGACATGGCCTCCACGAGGATGATGCCGAAGGACTCACCGCCCGTGTTGGGCGCGACATAGACGTCGACGCTGCGCAGCAGCCGGGCCTTGTCCTCGTCGCTGACCATGCCGAGGAATTCGACCCGGGAGCGCATCTCGGCGGGCAGCGCCGCGACGGCCTCCTCCTCGTCCCCGCGGCCGGCCACCAGCAGCCGGGCGTCCGGCACCTCGGCGAGGATCGCGGGCAGCGCCTTCATCAGGACCGGCAGGCCCTTGCGCGGCTCGTCGATCCGGCCGATGAAGCCGATCGTCCTCCCCTGCCACTCGGCCTTGGGCTCGGCCCGGGCGAAGAAGTCGACGTCCACGCCGTTGGGGATGACCACCGCGTCACCGCCGAGGTGTTCGACGAGGGTGCGGCGGGCGTACTCGCTGACCGCGATGCGCGCGCTGATCTTCTCCAGCGCGGGCTGCAGGATCGGATACGCGGCGATCATCGCCCGCGAGCGCGGGTTGGACGTGTGGAAGGTCGCCACGATCGGGCCCTGGGCGGCCCAGCAGGAGAGCAGCCCCAGCGAGGGCGAGGCCGGCTCATGGATGTGGATGACGTCGAAGGCGCCGTTCTGCAGCCAGCGGCGTACCCGGGCCGCGGACAGGAAGCCGAAGTTGAGCCGGGCGACCGAGCCGTTGTAGGGCACCGGCACGGCGCGGCCGGCCGAGACGACATAGGGCGGCAGCGGGGTCTCGTCGTCCGCCGGGGCGAGCACGGAGACCTCGTGGCCGAGCCGGATGAGGTGGTCGGCCAGGTCCCGGATGTGGAACTGCACGCCGCCGGGGACGTCCCAGGCGTACGGGCAGACGATGCCGATCTTCACGCCGACTCCGATCCGGAGGCCCCGGCGTCGCCCGCTCCGGGCTCCTTACGCGGCTCCAGGTCGGCGAGCCACAGGCGCTGCAGCATGTGCCAGTCCTCGGGGTGGTCGGCGATGCCGGAGGCGAAGACGTCGGCGAGCGCCTGGGTCATCCGGGCGGCCTTCTCGACGCGGGTACCGGTCTCCGGTACCTCGATCTCCGGGTGGATCCGGCCGCGCATGACAGGGGTGTCGTCGTACCAGAGGGTGACGGGCAGCAGCATCGCGCCGGTCTGGACGGCGAGCATCGCGGGGCCGACCGGCATCTTCGTCGCCTCGCCGAAGAACGTGACCTCCATGCCGGAGCTGGACAGATCGCGGTCGGCGACCAGGCAGACCAGGCCGCCGTCCCGCAGCCGCCGGGCGAGGGTGCCGAAGGCGCCGCCGCCGGTGTGCGGCAGCACCTCCATGCCCAGGCCCTCGCGGTAGGCGACGAAGCGGTCGTAGAGGGTTTCGGGCTTGAGGCGCTCGGCGACGGTGGTGAAGGGGACACCGAGCTTGGTGGTGACCCAGACGCCAGCGAGGTCGTAGTTGCCCATGTGGGGCAGGGCGAGGATGACGCCACGGTCGCTCTTGAGACCGTCGACCAGGTGGTGCACGTCCTCGGGCATGAAACCGGTCCTTATCCGTGCCTTGCTCCAGGCCGGCAGGCGGAAGGACTCCATCCAGTAGCGCATGTACGAGCGCATCCCGGCCCGGGAGAGCTCGGCCAGACGCTGCGGAGAGGCGTCCGGGACCACCCGGGCGAGGTTCGCCTCCAGGCGGAGGATGCCCTTGCCGCGGCGCTTCCAGACCGTGTCGGCGATCTTCCGGCCGAGCCGTACGGCGACCCCTTCGGGCAGCTTCTTGACGGTGCTCCAGCCCAGGCCGTAGAGCGCGTCGGTGAGCTTGTCGGTGTCGATCCCCGGCCGGCCGGTCCTGCGTGGACTGCTCATGCGCTGTTTCCCCCTTGTGCGATGGCGTCGGCCTCGGCCGACTCGCGGCGTACCGTGACCACGCGCTGGCCGAGCGTGACGGCGCTGCCGACACCGACGATCCACAGAGCGATCGGCAGCAGGACCTCGACGCCGGGCACCCCGAAGGCGTGCAGACCGGACAGGCCGCAGGCCACCAGCGTGATGACCAGCCGCTCGGCGCGCTCCACCAGCCCGTTGACGTCCACCGGCAGCCCGATGGCCTCACCGCGCGCCTTGGTGTACGAGACGACCTGGCCGCTGGCGAGGCAGAAGATCGCCATCGCGCAGAGCATCAGGCTGTCGCCGCGCCCCGCGTACCAGAGGGCGAGCCCGCCGAAGATCGCCGAATCGGCGACCCGGTCGAGCGTGGAGTCGAGAAAGGCCCCCCAGCGGCTGGAGCGGCCCAGCTGCCGCGCCATGTTGCCGTCGACCAGGTCGGAGAAGACGAACAGGGTGATGACGACCGTGCCCCAGAAGAAATCGCCCTGCGGGTAGAAGATCAGGGCGCCGGCCACCACGCCTCCGGTGCCGACAAGGGTGACCGCGTCCGGGCTGACCCCGATACGGATGAGCAGGGCGGCGAACGGCGTGAGAACACGCGTGAAGAAAGCACGCGCGTACTTGTTCAGCATGGCCTTCCCGAAGGGTCGATATGGGCCGCGCGGTCAAGGGGCCACCGGCTGGCCCATCGTAGCCAGGAGGCCAGGGGCCACCACGAACGCATCGCGGCGCAGGGCGCATCCCACGGCTCGGGGCCGCCCTCGCGCGCCGCCGGGTGCGCCGGCGGGCCCCGGGAAGCGGTGCTCCAGACCCCTTGGGAGCACCGGGTCCTTGTGCCATGTATGGACGCATCATGGCCTCGGTGGAAAGCTCGAATCACCGCAAAGTGTCGACCTGGAGGCGAGACACATGAGCGAGAAGTCGAGTACACACCCAGGAGCCGCCGGCAGGGCATCAACGGCCGACCAGCCCACGGCCCTGCGGAATGTGGTGCTGGTCGGCCACTCCGGATCCGGAAAGACCACTCTTGTCGAGGCCCTCGCGCTGGCATCCGGCGCGGTCAACCGGGCGGGCCGGGTAGAGGACGGCGGCTGTCTGTCCGACTACGACGAGATCGAGCACCGCCAGCAACGTTCCGTGCAGCTCTCCCTGGTCCCCGTTGACTGGGGCGGAATCAAGATCAATATCTTGGACACCCCCGGATACGCCGATTTCGTCGGGGAACTCAGGGCCGGTCTGCGCGCAGCGGACGCGGCCCTTTTCGTTGTCTCGGCGGCCGACGGCGTGGCCGGCGCGACCCGTACGGTCTGGGACGAATGCGCTGCCGTCGGCATGCCGCGCGCCCTGGTCGTCACGCACCTGGAGGCGTCCCGCGCCGACTTCGGCGAGATGACCGAGCACTGTCAGGCCACCTTCGGCGGCGAGGACCCGGACGCCGTGCTGCCGCTCTACCTCCCGCTGTACGGGACACCGGGCGCCGACGGCCACTCCCCCGTGCACGGCCTGATCGGCCTGCTCTCGCGGCGGGTCTTCGACTACTCCTCCGGCGAGCGCACCGAACGTGCCCCGACGGAGGAGGAGCTGCCACAGATCGAGGCGGCCCGCAGCCGCCTCATCGAGGGCATCATCGCCGAGAGCGAGGACGAGTCCTTGATGGACCGCTACCTCGGCGGCGAGGAGATCGACGTCAAGACCCTCATCGAGGATCTGGAGACGGCGGTCGCGCGCGGCACCTTCCACCCCGTACTGGCCGCGGCGCCGGCCGCCGACGGCTCCAAACAGGGGCTGGGCACCGTAGAGCTGCTGGAGCTGATCACCGGCGGCTTCCCGACCCCTGCGGAGCGCGAGGCACCCGCCGTGACCAGCCTGGACGGCGCCCCCCGGGAGTCGCTGCGCTGCGACCCCGACGGCCCGCTCGTGGCGGAGGTGGTCAAGACCTCCTCCGACCCGTACGTCGGCCGGATCTCACTGGTACGGGTCTTCTCCGGCACCCTGCGCCCGGACGAGACGGTGCATGTCTCGGGCCACGGCCTGGAGGACCGGGGCCATGAGGACCATGACGTCGACGAGCGGGTGGGCGCGCTGTCCGCCCCGTTCGGCAAGCAGCAGCGGCCACTGCCCAAGGCGATCGCCGGCGATCTGGCGTGTGTGGCGAAGCTGTCGCGCGCCGAGACCGGCGACACCCTGTCCGACAAGGACAGCCCGCTGCTGATGGAGCCCTGGACGATGCCGGACCCGTTGCTGCCGGTCGCCATCCAGGCGCACAGCAAGGCCGACGAGGACAAGCTCTCGCAGGGCCTGTCCCGGCTGGTGGCGGAGGACCCGACGATGCGGCTCGAACAGAATCAGGACACCCACCAGGTGGTCCTGTGGTGCCTGGGCGAGGCGCATGTCGATGTGGCGCTGGAGCGGCTGCGCAACCGCTACGGCGTCCAGGTGGACACGGTCGCGCACAAGGTGGCGCTCCGGGAGACCTTCGGCGCCGCCTCCGCGGGCCGTGGGCGCCATGTGAAGCAGTCCGGTGGGCACGGCCAGTTCGCGATCTGCGAGATCGAGGTCGAACCGCTGCCGGGCGGCTCCGGCATCGAGTTCGTGGACAAGGTCGTGGGCGGCGCGGTGCCCCGGCAGTTCATCCCGTCCGTCGAGAAGGGCGTACGCGCCCAGGCCGCGCGCGGGGTCGCCGCCGGGCATCCGCTGGTCGACATCCGCGTCACGCTGCTCGACGGCAAGGCGCACTCGGTCGACTCGTCGGACGCCGCGTTCCAGACGGCGGGCGCACTGGCGCTGCGGGAGGCCGCCACCGACGTGCGGATCGATCTGCTCGAACCGGTCTCCGAGGTGAGTGTGCTGGTTCCGGACGACTTCGTCGGACCGGTGATGAGCGATCTGTCGGGGCGCCGCGGCAGGGTGGTGGGCACCGAGCAGTCGGGGGCCGGCCGCACCGTGGTGCGCGCCGAGGTGCCCGAGATCGAGATCGGGCGCTACGCCGTCGATCTGCGCTCCCTCTCCCACGGCACCGGGCGCTTCTCCCGCGTCTACCTCCGGCATGAGCCGATGCCGCCGCAGCTCGCCGGGAAACTGCGGGAACAGGCCGAGAACGGCGGATAGTTAACGGCCGGTCAGCCGCTGTCCGACTCAACTCCCTTGGGGTGGACGGCGGCTGTACGCTGAGATCCTGCCGTTGAGCCGGTACGGCGCCGCCGCGGCCCAACGGCAGGATGCGAGGTCACAGGCTCAGAAGACTGGCTCTCAGCAGGTGTGCCGTCGGCAGAAGTCGGGAAGAGCCGCATCATCGGATGCGTGCGGTGTGGGGGCGGTAGTGGCAGACGGCTTTGACTTCAGTCCTGGGGCGCAGGTGCCGCTCTCGGGAAGCGCCGGGCAGACGGCGGCGACCCAGGCGCTGGCCTCGGCCGCCTACCGGGACAGCCCGCTCGCCGATATCTCCAAGGCCGACTCCGATTCCGGCAAGTCCGAGATCAAGAAGCCGAAGCTGTCGCTGTTCGCGCCCAACCTCGGCGAGGCGTTCTCGCGGGCGGTGCAGGTGCGGATGCTGGGCGGCGGCCGCAAGCCGCTCATCCAGTCCTTCGGGACCGAGCCGCAGACCGTCGTCGAGCACTGTCTGTCCGCCACCCGCGTCCGTAAGCAGCGGGACATCAAACTGACGCTGCTGATGGTGCTGTTCGGGCTGCTGTTCCTGCCCGGTGTGCTGCTGTGGCTGGGCGTCTTCCAGCTGCGCAAGATGCTCTCCAAGGACGACGGCAAGAGCCTCTCGCTGCTCGGCGGGGTGCTGCTGACCGTGCTCGGCGGCGTCGCCCTGTTCTTCATGATCAAGCTGCCGCTGAGCGGCTTCTGGCCGATGTACGCACGCGCCATGATCATCGCCCCGGTGGTCGGCTGGTGGCTGGCCAAGCAGATCTGCGAGAAGACCGCGGTGGCCATGCGGGAGGCCTGGAAGGGGCTGCTGGAGGGCGGCGGCGTGGCCGCCAAGATCCCCGAGGCGGTGCCGCAGGATCCGAACGAGATCGCCGCAGAGACCCTCCGGCAGAATCTCGCCAAAGTCTCCGCCGAGCAGCACAGCAATGTCGTCTTCTACGCCGGCCCCAAGGGCATACTCGGCATGGGCACGCGCTGGGGCAGCTGGCAGCTCGCCGAGGAGCTCAAGCCGGTGCGCGAGGGCACGGAGATCAACCCCTTCCGCAGCTGGGACGTCATCCGCGCGATCCACGACAAGCTGCGGCTGCTGGAGCGCAGCCCGCTGCACACCGGCGGATTCCCCACGCCCTCGGTCCGCCACTGGATCGTCTCGCCGGTCGGTGAGAAGGCCGCCGCCGTGAGCCGCCCCGAGGGCACCCATGTGGAGGCCTACCAGATCCGTGGTCACGAGATAGAGCGGATCTGCAACGACCAGCAGTTCGGCAGCGGCAACCGCCACTACCTCGGCGTCCAGTTCGTGCTGTGGGACGGCCAGCTCGTGATCACCCTGATGATCACCGTCACCGTGCTGCACGAGACGCTGCGCATCGAGGTGACCGGTCATGCCCTCGGTCCGGTCAACGGCCTCTTCACGACCAAGCCGGAGCCGAAGACCAAGGACGTCGCCAAGGTCATCAAGTTCTGGGAGACCAAGACCCAGCATCTGCCGCTGATCGAACCGCAGGAGGTGGTCCGGCTCGCCGCCCGCGCGCCGCTGACCTGGTTCCCGCCGGTCCTGGATTTCCTCGGCGGCAAGCTGACCCTCCCCGAGCCGTTCGGTCTGCGGCATGTCTGGGCCGACAAGCCCTGGCGCCACCGCTTCATGGCCGATGACGCACTGCGCGCCGCGACCCCGGTGCTGCGTACGGTCCACGCCGCCGCGATGAACGTCCTCAAGGAGAACGGCGTGGACACCGAGCGCTTCACCAACCGCTCCCTGATGCTCAGCGGCATGATCCAGGGCGTGGAGCCGCAGAAGGCGGACGAGTACAACGCATAAGGGGCGGCGGGTCCGTACGGTGCGAGGGGGCTACCGGAAGATGCCGGTGTGCCCCAGGGAGTACCGCCCCGGCTGCGGGTAGACCGCCAGACCGTGCGGGCCCTGGCCGACCGGGATCTTGGCGAGGGTCTTGCCGGTACGGGTGTCCAGCGCATAGACCTCGGAGTTGTAACGCCCCGACAGCCACAAGACCTTGCCGTCGGTGGACAGACCGCCCATGTCGGGGCTGCCGCCGCCGCGGATATGCCATTTGTCGACGAGTTCGCCGGTCCTGAAGTCGAGCAGGGAGATGGAGCCCTCGCCGCGGTTGGAGATGTACATGTGCTTCGAGTCGCGGCTGACGTAGAGGCCGTGGGCGCCCTTGCCGGTCGCCATGAGCTTCGGCTGGTCGAACTTGTCGCCGTTGAGGACCCAGATGCCGTCGGCCATCATGTCGGCGATGTACCAGGTCCTGCCGTCCGGGGAGATCTTCACGTCCTGCGGCATCGCCCCGTCGAACGGCAGCTTCTCCTGGCCGATGACCTTCATCTTCTCGGTGTCGACCTTCAGCAGCTCGCCCGAGAACTCGCAGGAGACGATGAAGTACCTTCCGTCCGGCGAGAAGTCGGCGTGGTTGACGCCCGCGCAGCCGACCGGGAGGGTCTTGCGGATCTCCATGGTGTGCGGGTCGCGGAAGACCAGCTGCCGGTCCATCGAGGCCATCACGACCGCGTACTTCCCGTTGGGCGTGAAGTAGAGGTTGTACGGGTCGTGGACCTTGACCGGCTTGCCGGCCTTGCCGGTGGCGGGGTCGATCGGGGTGAGGTCATGGCCCCGGTTGTTGTTGACCCAGAGCGTCTTGAGGTCCCAGGACGGCACGACATGCTGCGGCTGTACGCCCACCGGGATGGTCTCGATGACCTTGTATGTCTTCGGGTCGATGACGCTGACCGTGTCGGAACCGGTGTTGGGGACATAGATCCGCGAGGGGAAGCCCTTGACCTGCGGCACAAGCTTGCCCGGCCGGTCCGCCGCGTAGAGGTCGTGCTCGTCGATCAGCGGCGGCATCCCGGGCAGGCCCTGTTTGGCACCGTTGACCGGCGCGCGTTCGACCGGATGCGGGCTCCGCGCGGCGGGCTTGGTCTCGTCACCGCCACCGCAGCCCGCCGCCACCAGCACGCAGGCCACGGCGAGCAGCGCGGCCCGGTGGCGGGCGCGCAGGCTCTTACGGTCATCGGTACGGTTCCGGTTCCGGTCAGCCATCAGGTCACTAGCTCCGTTGTCGTCACCGCGCGCAGACCGCGCCGGCGGAGGCCGTCGAGGATCGGGGGCAGCGCGGCCACCGTGCCGGCGTGCCCGAGATGGAGGCTCACGACCGAGCCCGGCCGGGCCGACTCCAGGACCGTGCGCTGGACGGCCGGGGCACCGGGGTCGTTCGCGTCGAGGGAGTCCACGTCGTAGGACAGGACATGCGGATAGCCGGCCCGACGGGCCAGCCCGGTCACCAGGTCCGTGGCCCGCCGGGTCTGCGAGGGGCGGAACCAGCTGCCGATGCTGCCGGTGAGGGCGCGCAGCCGGTCGGCGCACCGGCTGATCTCGGCGTATGCCTCGGCGGCCGGCAGGGCGCAGATATTGCGGTGGTGCATGGTGTGATTGCCCAGCTCATGGCCGCCGTCGAGGATCCGGCGGGCCATCGCGGGCTGCTCGTCGAGCCAGTCGCCGACGGCGAGGACGGTGACCTTGGCGCCCGCCCGCTCGGCCTCGCCCAGCAGGGCGGTCGCCAGCTTGGGGTCGCCGCGGCCGTGGAAGGTCAGTGCGACCGCGTGGCCTCCCCGTGGCCCGTGTTCGATCTGAACCGGCAGGCCGGGAGCCCGGGTGGGCGGCCGGGCGGCGTGCGCCGGGGCGGGCGAGGCCTGGCCCGCCCCGGAGGGACTCGGTTCGCGTCCTACGGTGCCGGAGTCCTCGTCCCGGTGGGGGTCGCAGCCCGCCACGAGCGCTCCGGCGGCCGCGGCCGAGGCGGCCGCGCGCAGCACGGAACGACGATCCAGTGAAGTCACCACCCCATTAGAGAGGCAACTAATCCGGATTAGGGCGATCTATCCGATTCGTACGAGTGCGTGTCGCCTCGGCCACCGCCCCGGACGACGGCCGGCAGCTCCTACGCAGGCCAGGCTGCGGCCAGCATCTTCCGTGTGTCGGCGAGGAGTTGGGGCAGCACCTTGGTGTGCCCGACCACCGGCATGAAGTTGGTGTCGCCGCCCCAGCGGGGGACGACATGCTGGTGGAGATGGGCCGCGATCCCGGCACCGGCGACGGTGCCCTGATTCATCCCGATGTTGAAGCCGTGCGCCCCGGACGCGGTGCGCAGCGCGGTCATCGACCGCTTGGTGAATTCCGCCAGCTCCGTGGTCTCCGAACCGTCCAGCTCGGTGTAGTCGGCGACATGGCGGAACGGGACGATCATGAGATGGCCGCCGTTGTACGGGTACAGGTTCAGCACCGCGTAGACCTTCTCACCGCGCGCGATCACGAGGCCGTCCTCGTCCGACTTCGCGGGGATCGTGCAGAACGGACAGCCGTCGTCGGCCCCCGGGCCGGTCGGCTTGTTCTCCCCCTGGATGTAGGCCATCCGGTGGGGCGTCCACAGGCGCTGGAAGGCGTCCTGCGTCCCGACTCCGATCTGCTGCTCCGGCTCGCTTGTCATACGGGCCAGCATATGGCTTCGTCCATTGACAGCGTGTCGCTGGGGCGCCTCCCCCGGGCCGCTCCGCGATGCTGGGCCGGTGGACAGGCAACAGCGGCTGTGGACGTGGGAGCAAACTGCCGAGCCCTACCTTTTCGCCGCCTCACTGCTCTTCCTGACCTCCTACACGGTCCGGGTACTCGTCCCCGGCCTCTCCCCCGGCTGGAGCACCTTCTGGGAGATCGTCACCGCCGTGACCTGGGGTGCCTTCATCCTTGAATATCTGGCCCGGTTGCTGCTCAGCGATGACCGGCGGCACTTCGTGCGCACCCGCTGGCTGGACCTGATCGTGACCGTGCTGCCCCTGCTGCGACCGCTGCGGATCGTCGATCTGCACGAGCGGATGCAGCGGCGCAGGGATCATCCGCGGCTCGCCCTGGAGGCACGCGTGATGGCGTACGCCGGACTGACCTCGCTGCTGCTGGGCTTCGCCGCCAGCCTGGCCGTCTACCACGACGAGCGCGGCGCCCCGCACGCCGACATCCGCACCTTCGGCGACGCGGTGTGGTGGGCCGCCTCGACCCTGACGACGACCGGATACGGCGACGCCACACCGGTCACCGGACGCGGCCGGGTGACCGGTGTGGGCCTGATGTTCCTCGGGGTCGGCCTGGTCGGAGCGGTGGTGGGCTCCTTCTCCTCCTGGCTGATGCGGCGCTTCCGGCAGGAGGGCGAGGCATGACAGGGCCCCGGGGAGCCGATCGCTCTCCGGGGCCCTGCGGTCACGCTCCGGGCGTCAGACCTGGACGCGACGCTCGACGACGTCCAGGATCTCGGCGATCGCCTCGTCGCGCGGGATGCCGTTCTTCTGCGAACCGTCGCGGTAGCGGAAGGACACCGCACCGTGGGCGACATCCTCGTCACCGGCGATGATCATGAACGGGACCTTGGACTTCTGAGCATTGCGGATCTTCTTCTGCATCCGGTCCGCGGAGGAGTCGACCTCGATGCGCAGACCCTTCTTACGGGCCTCGGCGGCGAACTCCTCCAGGTACGGGACGTGCGCGTCACCGATCGGAATACCGGTCGCCTGCACCGGCGCCAGCCACGCCGGGAAGGCACCCGCGTAGTGCTCCAGCAGCACCGCGAAGAACCGCTCGATCGAACCGAACAGCGCGCGGTGGATCATGACCGGCTGCTGCTTCGAGCCATCCGCTGCGGTGTACTCAAGACCGAAGCGCTTGGGCTGCTGGAAGTCCACCTGCACGGTCGACATCTGCCAGGACCGGCCGATGGCGTCCTTCGCCTGCACGGAGATCTTCGGCCCGTAGTACGCGGCGCCGCCCGGGTCCGGGACCAGCGGCAGGCCCTGCTTCTCGGCCGCCTGGCGCAGCGCCTCGGTGGCCTCCTCCCACTCCGCGTCCTCACCGATGAACTTGTCGGATTCGTCGCGGGTGGACAGCTCCAGCTCGAAGTCGTGCAGGCCGTAGTCGCGCAGCAGATCGAGGACGAAGGTGAGCAGCGAGTCCAGCTCGTCCGCCATCTGCTCCTTGGTGCAGTAGATGTGCGAGTCGTCCTGGGTGAAGCCGCGGGCCCGGGTCAGACCGTGCACCACACCGGACTTCTCGAAGCGGTAGACCGTGCCGAACTCGAACAGCCGCAGCGGCAGTTCGCGGTACGACCGGCCGCGCGCCTTGAAGATCAGGTTGTGCATGGGGCAGTTCATGGCCTTGAGGCGGTAGCTCTGCCCGTCGAACTCCAGGGGCGGGAACATCGCGTCGGCGTAGTTCGGCAGATGCCCCGAGGTCTCGAAGAGCTTCTCCTTCGAGATGTGCGGGGTGTTGACGAACTCGTAGTCCGACTCCTCGTGCCGCTTGCGGGAGTAGTCCTCCATCACCCGGCGGACGACGCCGCCCTTGGGGTGGAAGACCGCGAGACCCGAGCCCAGCTCCTCCGGGATGGAGAACAGGTCGAGCTCGGCGCCCAGCTTGCGGTGGTCGCGCTTCTCCGCCTCGGCCAGGAAGTCCAGGTACGCCTTGAGCTCGTCCTTGGTCGGCCAGGCGGTGCCGTAGATCCGCTGGAGCTGCGGGTTCTTCTCGCTGCCGCGCCAGTACGCGGCGGCCGAGCGCATCAGCTTGAACGCCGGGATGGCGCGGGTGCTGGGCAGGTGCGGACCGCGGCACAGGTCCTTCCAGCACAGCTCGCCGGTCTTGGCATCAAGGTTGTCGTAGATGCTCAGCTGGCCGGCGCCGACCTCGGCGGAGGCGCCCTCGGCGGCGTCCGCGGCGGAGCCCTTGAGCCCGATCAGCTCCAGCTTGTACGGCTCGTCCGCCAGCTCCTCGCGTGCGGCGTCATCGCTGACCGCACGGCGCGCGAACTTCTGCCCGCGCTTCTGGATCTCCTGCATCTTCTTCTCGATGCGCTTGAGATCGTCCGGGTGGAAGGGGGTCTCGACGTCGAAGTCGTAGTAGAAGCCGTCCTTGATGGGCGGGCCGATGCCGAGCTTCGCCTCCGGGAACAGCTCCTGCACGGCCTGTGCCATCACATGCGCGGTGGAGTGCCGCAGGATGTTCAGGCCGTCCTCGGAAGTGATCTCGACAGGCTCGACCGCATCGCCGTCGGCGAGCTCGTACGCCAGGTCCTTCAGCTCCCCGGCCACCCGTGCGGCGACGACGCTGCGCTCGCCCTGGAAGAGGTCGGCGGCCGTAGTGCCCGTGGTCACCACGCGTTCTTCCCGCTCGGAATCGCGTTGGACGGTCACACGGACGTCTGACACCGGTCTCTCCTGACTCATGTCTCTTCACGTCAGCGATTGCTGCGCAGCCGAATCGTACCGAGCCACCGGACCCGACCGCGAAACGGTTTCACCACCCCCGGCCCGAAAGCCCTCATTCCTCCGCGCCGCACGCCTCCTCGAAGAAGTCGAGATTCTCCTGCAGAGACTTCAGCAGACGGTCCCGCTCCGCCTCGTCGACCTGTACGGGGGTGACATCGCGGCCGCCGGTGATCCGGCGGAATCCGCCCCGGCTCTCCAGCCGCCCGCTGACCCGGATCGGCAGTCCCACCAGGTGGGCGTGCCCGGCGATCCGGTAGTCCTCCTCCCCCAGCGCGACCCGCACCTGCACCACATCGGCCCCGGTGATCACCCGCAGCCGCACCGTGCCGGGGCCGCCCGGCCGCTCCCTGCGCAGCCGTACCACCGCGCCGGTCACCCGGACCGGCAGCGACGGCTCATCGCGTACATAGCGCCGGGCGGCCTGCTCCAGCGCGGGCAGATCGCCGGGCGAGAACTCCACCGGTTCGGGGCGGGCCGGGCAGCCGGCCGGGGCGCCGGCCGCCGGTGACCACTCGACCGCGATCCGCACCCCTTCCGCGTCCCGCACCAGCGCGATCAGCGCCTGCGCCAGCTCGTGGCAGACCCCCAGCTCGACGGCCGCGTCGAAGGCCTCCATACCGCCGGTGGCCCGCTGGTAGTCGGTGGCGTCACGGGCCGCGTGCAGCGCCCGCTGGAGCCCGGCGACCGCCCCGCGCCCGCCGCGCACCGGGACGAACGCGGTCAGCCGGCGGCCGGCCTCCGCCGGTCCGACCAGCACCTCGCCCATGAACCCCTCGGCCTGCCGTTTGTGCCGGGCGCCGTAGTAGCCGGCCCGGCCGTACGTCCCCAGGGCGCCGGCGATCAGCATCGAGCGTGCCGCGCCGCGCAGCTGCTCCTGCGCCACCCAGTGCGCGGCCCCCGACCCGCCGTCGGGGATCTCGCGCTCCCAGCACACCTCGTCGCTGGGCACCGCCAGCCCCACCAGCACCTCGCGGGCGGAGGGCGCGGCGCTCTGCGCCAGCGCCACCAGCGCCTCCGTGAGCAGCTCCGCACTGTCGGGGAAGCGGCGGTCGTGCGGCACCAGCAGGCTGGTTGCGCCCATCCCGCCGGGCGGCGTCCACCGGGCGTAGTGACCGGCGGCGCCGCCCCGGCGCCGCCAGCCGTGCCGGGCCAGCAGCGCGCTGAGCACCGCCGGTTCGATCTGCGCGGGATCCAGGAGCCGCGCGTCATATTCGTCGGTCGGCCGGTACATCAAGGTCTCCCTCCCGCCCCGACCCGCGTCATGATCTCGCAGAGCGCTCGGTCGTCGAAGATCCGCGTGGTCGGGATCCGCACAGTGGTCCTGCGCCGGCCGGTCACCGGATGGCCGGCCAGATTGATCCAGTAGCAGCAGTGCCGCAGTTCGAGACGGTCATGGGAGGCCCGGAGCCAGTCCTCCTGGGTCCGGGGGACCAGCATCACGACCAAAATCTTGTGCACCGACACGGGCGTACGGGCCAGCTTCACCAGATGGTCGTTGTCGAGCGTGAACGCGAAGGTCGGCCCCGGCGGGCGCGGGGCGGTCTGGTAGGTGCACTTGAGCTGCACCTTGATGGTGACCTCGTCGTCGACGGTGTGGCCGGGCGCGCCATGGCTGACGTGCCAGTCGATTCCGTTGTCCGGGAAGGGCTGCGCCAGCGAACATCCGGAGGCGGCGGCGATCGCGTGGAGATAGCCCACCTGGAGGGTCTCCATGCAGGCAGTGGTGGCGAGTCCGCCGCGCTGCGGTGTGGTGGCGGGCTGGGGGTACCTCCCGCTTGCGGGGGACAGCCCACCCGGTTCGGGCTGCGCGAGCGTCATCGCGGGGAGCCTTCCGGGCTGTTGCCGATCGATGCGTGTGGACGACGGGGAGGCGGCGGATCGCGCGGCCCGTCCCTGTGGTTGTCTCCGCGTCAAGTGGTCCGCAAACAAAGACGGTTCGACCACCGGGCGGCTCGGGTATCACCAGCTCGGGTGATGTGCATGTCACCCCCCGTACGAGCGCGAGGAGTTGGGATGATGCCGTGCTGGTATGACGGTCCACTTGCCGCCTTCGACACCGAGACGACGGGGATCGACGTCGAGCGTGATCGCATCGTCTCCGCGGCCCTGGTGGTCCAGGAGACCCCGCGCTCGGCGCCCCGCGTCACGCGCTGGCTGATCAACCCGGGCGTCGACATCCCCGAGGCCGCCACGGCGGTGCACGGGCTGACGGCCGACCATCTCGCCCTGCACGGCCGCTGGCCGGCGCCGGTGCTGGAGGAGATCGCACGCGCCCTGGCGGCCCAGTCGGTGGCCGGCCGACCGCTGGTGGTGATGAACGCCCCCTTCGATCTGACCCTTCTGGAACGCGAGTTGAAGCGGCACCGCGCCAGTTCGCTCGCCACCTACCTGGGCGCCCATCCCCTGTGCGTCCTGGATCCCCGGGTGCTGGACAAGCATCTGGACCGCTATCGCAAGGGCCGCCGTACGCTCACCGATCTGTGTGCGCATTACGAGGTCGAGCTGACCGACGCCCATGAGGCGGCCGCCGATGCGCTCGCCGCACTGCGCGTCGTGCGCGCCGTGGGGGTCCGCTTCGCCGACCGGCTGGAGGGGCTGCAGCCGGCGGAGCTGCACACCCGCCAGGCGGTCTGGTACGCGGCCCAGGCCCGCGGCCTACAGGCGTGGTTCGCCCGCAGCGGCACCCCCGAGGCGGTGGATCCGCATTGGCCGCTGCGCCCCGAACTCCCCGCCGCGGCCTGATCAGGCATCAGAATTCCGGTCCGTCCGACAAAGAAGCGGTCGGAATTCTCCCCGCAACAGATCTCCACGCCGTAGAACTCAACACGGCAGAACTCAACGCAGCAGAACTCACCATGCGGCACATCGCGACGCGCACACTTCTCCACGCGCCTACACCGCACCGCGCATACATCTCCACGCGCATACATCTCAACGAAAAGGACCGGGCCGCCTTTTGGCGGCCCGGTCCTTGATCCCGGTGGGCGATACTGGGTTCGAACCAGTGACCTCTTCGGTGTGAACGAAGCGCTCTCCCACTGAGCTAATCGCCCGGGTGTCGGCGAGGTTTCCCTCGCGAACGACCTGAACAATACAGGGCGCCCGGGCCTTCCATCAAATTCCTGTTCCGCGGCGGACCCGCGCCACCGCCCACGTCCGCCCGGCGCACCTCATCCGCGGGCCAGCCAGGCGGCAAGACCGCGCCGTCCGGCCCTCATCATCAGTGCGTGATTGGCCAGGAACAGCGGCCGCCCCAGCAGCGCGAACCGCCGCAGCAGCGGCTTGCAGACCTCGACGTCCTGCTCGAAGACGGCCCGGGTGCCGCCGGCGCCGGGCACCACCGTCCAGCGCGCCCAGCCCGCCAGATCCCCGCGCATCTCCATCTCCAGCACCCCCGCGCCCGGGTCCCGTACCCGTTCGCTCGCCACCACCCGCAGGTCGTACGGCAACAGCGACCGGAACCGGGCCGTGCCGCTGGCGCCGTCGAGCAAGGTCACCTCGCGGACCTGCGGCCACCACCGGGGGTAGGTCTCGGCGCGTTCGAGAACGGCGTAGACGACGGCCGGCGGGGCGTTGAGCAGCCATACGCTGCGGAAGCGGTAGCGGTGCAGACCGCGTGACCAGTCGGACATGATCCCAGTGTGCGCCCCGTACCTGCACGCACACCCAACAACTGCGACGGCCCGGAGACTTGAGTCTCCGGGCCGTCGTCCGGGGTGGGCGATACTGGGTTCGAACCAGTGACCTCTTCGGTGTGAACGAAGCGCTCTCCCACTGAGCTAATCGCCCGGGCGCACCGCCAACATTACCCCACGTCGGCGGGCACTTCCGACCATGCCGCGATCACTCGGAGACGTTCCACGGCATCGCGAAGCCGAACTTCCACACATAGACCGCGAGGGCCGCCGCGATGATCACCACGCCGATGGTGGTCAGAATGATGTTGCGCCGCCGCACCTTGGGGTCGAGCGCCTTCTGGGCCGCTTCGGTGACCTTTCGCTTGGTCCAGCGCAGGACCAACTGGGCCCAGACGAATTCCGTCGCCCAGATCGCCATACCGCCGAAGATCACCAGCCAGCCGGGACCCGGCAGCGGCAGCATGATCACGCCGGCCACCACGACCGCGAGACCGACGACGAAGACTCCGACCTGCCAGCTCACGTGGAGCGGCCGGGAGCGCTTGATGAAGTGCGGCGCTCTGGAACCCAGCGGTTGCTCGGCCGGCACAGCATCCTCCTCGATGACCCCCGGCCCCCCGTTACTCTGCGTATTCATATCGCCAAACTTACCGGACGGGATGCCTCCGCGGAATTACCGACGAGGACGATCTCGCAATCCGCCGGAAGAGGTACCTGAAGGCACCCAAAACCGTCAGAGGGGTTTACAACGGCACCGTAGGTGGCATGTCGATTTCGCCGACGTGCGAATCCCCGAGCGCACACTGAGCGAAAGGCCCTGGCGCTTATGAACACCACGGTCAGCTGCGAGCTGCACCTGCGCCTCGTTGTGTCGAGCGAGTCCTCACTGCCTGTACCCGCGGGCCTGCGGTATGACACGGCCGATCCCTATGCCGTGCATGCCACCTTCCATACCGGAGCCGAGGAGACCGTGGAGTGGGTTTTCGCCCGCGACCTCCTCGCCGAGGGCCTGCACCGGCCCACGGGCACCGGAGACGTCCGCGTATGGCCGTCCCGGAGCCACGGACAGGGCGTTGTGTGCATCGCCCTGAGCTCCCCGGAAGGGGAAGCCCTGCTCGAGGCGCCCGCGCGCGCCCTCGAGTCGTTCCTCAAAAGGACCGATGCCGCCGTACCGCCCGGTACGGAGCACCGGCACTTCGATCTCGACACCGAGCTCTCCCACATCCTTGCGGAGAGCTGAGACGCAGCACAGTTACCCGAAGCACCCTCCCGCTCACACTTGCGTCCGTCCGACTCGGGGAGACGGCGCAGGACCGACAAGTTCATACGGCACACTTCGGCGTCGTCGCCGCGGACCCACCGCGGAGACGGCGCTGAAGCTTGTTCCAGGCGCTAGAGTCGGCGACCATTCGGCAACGACACCCGGGGACGGTACCCGTCCGGCCCCACCCTGCCAGGGAGCGGAACCGTGCTGATCACCCATGACACCCGGTGCGCGCTGGCAGCGATCGTCGATCTGCTGAACACCGCTCCGGAGGGCGAATCGCCCGGAGCGCCGGACAGCCTGACCGACCTCGCGGCCCTTGAGGACTTCGTCCGGCGCAACGACGTCAGCGATGTGGGCGCGCTCAGCGTCGGCGATCTGGCGGCCGTACGGGCGGTCCGCGCGCGGTTCGCCCAGGTCTTCGCGGCCGACGACGACCATGCCGCGGCCGCGCAGCTGAACGCGCTGGTCGCCTCGGCGGGCACCACACCACAGCTGACCGATCACGACGGGTACGACTGGCATGTCCACTACTTCGCGCCGGGCGCCTCGGTCGCCGATCATCTGGCCGCGGACGGCGGGATGGCGCTGGCCTTCATCGTCGTCGCCGGGGAGCGCGAGCGGCTGCGGCGCTGCGAGGCACCGGACTGCCGGCACGCCTTCGTCGATCTCTCCCGTAACCGCTCCCGCCGCTACTGCGACAGCCGTACCTGCGGAAACCGGCTGCATGTCGCGGCCTACCGGGCACGACGCCGGGAGGCCGCGGGCTGAGCACGGCGCACGGGGGCGTCGGCGGCGGTGCGCGAAGCACGAACCGGGCGGCGGCGCACCTACCGGCCTCACAGGATGAAGAGGTCGTGTACGGCACCGAGAAGGAGCAGAATGCCGATGACGGCGAGGAAGAGCATCAACGGCGGCTGGGACAGCGCGAACAGGCAACCGCGCGGTTCGGGGGACGGGGCGTCGTCTTGGGCGAGGGCGCACTCATCGTTCATCTCGCGCGCATCATGGCGCAGATGATCGTCTGAACGCGCCCGATAAGCCCCTCAGCAGCGGGAGTTCATCAGATCCCGTGCTTTTTCAGGATCGCTTCGATGTCCGAGAAGTCATCCTTGGGTGCACCGCCCTTGCCCTGCCCGGTCTTCCCCTTCGCGGCCGGCCGGCCCGCGCCGCGACCTGCCCCGAGGGAGGGTACGGAGGCGGCCGGCGCCACCGCGTCGGGTGTGGCGGCCGCCGCGGCCTTGCGTTCCTTGCGGCTGCCGATCCCGCCCCGGCGGCGCTCGACGACCCTGCTGACCGAGAACAGCACGAACGAGAGCGCGAGCACGCCGAAGCCGGCCCAGACCGTGGGTTTGAAGACGATGTTCGTGACCCAGTCGATGACACCGGTCATCACCAGGCCGATGGGGATCAGGGAAAAGGCGGCGATGCGGGTCGCGGCCAGGAACCGCTTGCGGTATGCCGTCAGCGCGGCAATGCCCAGGCCCGCTGCCGACACCGCGGCACAGACGGTCGAGGTCAGCATCCGGTCCTCCTGCCGATGGATGGGCGAGCAGGCACTCTGCTCCCTTCCATCCTGCCTTGTCCGGGGCCGCGCGGGCCATGTTCCGGCACGGCTTCAGGGACATCTCGGGGTCGCGCTCCTCCCCAGGTCCCGGTTCGGGAACCGGTCCGCGGGCTGGAAGACTGGACCCATGAACGACGCCACCACCTCCACCACCGCCCGTCCCGTCCGCCCGGTTCTGGACGTCTGGTGTGAACTGCAGTGCCCGGACTGCCAGGCCGCCCTGGAGGACCTGCGGGCGCTGCGTGAGCGCTACGGCGACCGGCTCGACATCCGGCTGCGCCACTTCCCCCTGGAGAAGCACAAGCACGCCTACGTCGCGGCCCAGGCCGCCGAGGAGGCCATCGAGCAGGGGCAGGGCTGGCCGTACATCGAGGCGGTGCTGGCGCGCACCGAGGAGCTCGGCAAGCGCGGCGACAAGCTGCTGCTGGAGGTCGCCGCGGAGCTGGGACTGGACGCCGAGGAGCTGGACACCGCGCTGATCGACGGCCGGCATCTGCTGATCGTCGACGCGGACCAGGCCGAGGGCAAGGCGATCGGGGTGAGCGGCACCCCTACGTATGTGATCGGCGGCGAGCGGCTGGACGGCGGCAAGAGCCAGGAGGGGCTGCGCGCCCGGATCGAGGAGATCGCCGACCGGCTGCTGGCCTAGCAGGGCTGAGCCCCGCCCGGAGAACCGGCTTCACGGGCGCTGCGTACGCGCCCTCACAGGATCGGCTTCCACAGCAGATACGCGGTGGGCCGGTACCCCAGCGAGTCGTAGAGCCCGAGCGCCGGCGCATTGTCCGCGTAGACGTTGAGGCCGACGGTGGCGCGGCCCGCGGTGAGACACTCGCGCTCGGCGACCAGCATCAGGGTGCGGCCGTGGCCGCGCCCGCGGTGCTCGGGCGCCACCCGCACATCGACGACATAGCCGCCCGGCTGGTCCGGCATCCGCAGCGCGACCCAGACGCTGCCGACATCCGCGCCGTCGTGGGCCAGGATGCGCAGCACCTGGTCGGGCGTGTCCGGGCCGTCCGGAAGCAGGGCGCGATGGCCGGCGGCCGAGGTCTCCTCGGCACGTGCGCGGTCCATCCCCTGGCCCCGCTGCGTACGGACGTGCTCGGCGAGCGCGGCGTCCCGCCAGGCCGGGTACTCCGCCTCGCCGATCGGCCGGTCGCTGGTGTTCGCGGGCAGCCGGGGCGGTGCGGCGAGGGGTTTGCTCATCGTGCGGCTGCGCTCGGTGTAGCCCAGCGCAGCCGCGAGCCGCACGGCGGCGCCGGCCTCGGCCGGGACGGTCAGCTCGATCTGCCGGCAGCCCCAGGTGCGCAGCACTTCCTCGGCGGCGAGCGCGGCGACCGTGGCCCGGCCGCGGTGCCGGTCCGGTGCCTCGATGTGCAGATCCACGATCCGGCCGGCCGTCGGGCCGAACCGGGCGTCGGTCGCCAGCCGGATCCCGCCGACCCGGCGGCTGTTGACGCAGACGTCGTAGGGACGGGCCCGGCGCCCGTCGTCGTGCCGTTCTTCCGGTCCCGCGGGGCGCAGCGTTGTGGTCACGAGGACTTTCTACTCGCCCGTGCGCGGGCCCGTCATCACCGCGGATCGAAGTCGGCGGCGGCCTGCTCGTCGAAGATCCGCATGGCTTCCGCGGTCACCGGGCCCGGGCCGTCGGCCAGTTGGCGGCGGTCGATACGGTTCACGGCCTGGACGTCGCGCAGGGTGGAGGTCAGGAAGATCTCCTCGGCGCGCTCCAGGGCGTCCAGCGGGAGGTCGGTCTCCTTGGCGCCGGCCCAGCTGATGGTGAGGGCGCGGGTGATGCCCGCCAGACAGCCGGAGTGCAGCGGCGGGGTGTGCAGTTCGCCGTCCAGGACGACGAAGACATTGGAGCCGGTGCCTTCGCAGAGCGCGCCGACGGTGTTGGCGAACAGCGCCTCGGAGGCGCCCAGTTCACGTGCGCGGGCCAGCGCGACCACGTTCTCGCCGTACGAGGTGGTCTTCAGGCCGGTGAGCGCGCCGCGTTCGTTACGGGTCCAGGGGACGGTGACGGCGGCGGTGGTGTCGGGCCGGCGGTGGGTCTCGGACAGCGCGATGACCAGCGTGGGGCCGGCTTCGCCGCGGTCCGAGCCGAGCGGGGAGACGCCGCCGGTGTAGGTGATCCGCAGCCGGCCGAGGGCCATCGGGTTGGCGTCGATGACCGCCGCGCAGCCGCGCCGTACCTCGTCGAGGTCGGGGTCGGGCAGGCCGAGCCCGCGGGCGGAGGTGGTCAGGCGCTCCAGGTGGCGGGTGAGGGCGAAGGCACGCCCGTGCTCGGCCTTGATGGTCTCGAAGACCCCGTCGCCGACCGTCAGCCCGTGGTCGAAGACCGAGACCCGGGCGCCTTCGGCGTCCTGCAGTCCCCCGTCGAGCCAGATCTTCATCGCTCTCCTCCACTCACTTCGTGCAGCCCCGACGCTACCGCGAGCAGTCTGCTCGCCTTCAACTCGGTCTCGGCCCACTCGCGGTCCGGGTCGGAGTCCCAGATGATGCCCGCGCCGGCGCCGAAGCGGAGTACGGGCCCGGTGGGTGGGGTGCGGTCGATCCAGAACGTACGGATGCCGACGGCGAGCTCGCCGGTGCGGCGGTCGGCGTCGACCCAGCCGATGCCTCCGCAATAGGGGCCGCGGGGCGCGGTCTCCAGCTCGTCGATGATCCGCAGCGCGCTGGACTTGGGGGCGCCGGTGACCGACCCGGGCGGGAAGGTGGCGTCCAGGAGATCCGCCCAGGCGGTCTTCTCGTTCCTCTCGGCCAGTTCGCCGCGCACGGTGGAGACGAGGTGGACGAGGCCGGGGTGCGGCTCGACGGCGCACAGTGCCGGGACGGTGACGGTGCCGGTGGCGCAGACCCGGCCGAGATCGTTGCGGACCAGGTCCACGATCATCACGTTCTCCGCCCGGTCCTTCTCGGAGAGGTCCGCGGCGGTCCTGCCGGTCCCCTTGATGGGGCCGGACGCGACGGTGCGGCCGTCGCGCCGCAGATACAGCTCCGGGGAGGCGCTGGCGATCTCGACGCCGTGGCCGGGCAGCCGGATGGTGCCGGCGTACGGCGCCGGGTTGCCACGGGCCAGCACCGCGGACAGCGCGTCCACGTCGGCGCGGTCGGGGTCGGGCAGCGGCGCGGTCAGCACCCGGCAGAGGTTCACCTGGTAGACGTCGCCGGCCGCGATGTGTTCACGGATGCGCCGTACGCCGCCGGTATACGAGTCGCGGTCCAGGGAGCTGGTCCAGGCGCCGTGGGCGGGGCCCCGCCAGCCGTCGGGGGCGGGCTCGTCGGCCGCGGTGGCCGGTCGTACGTCGCCGAAGCGGGCGCAGACCACCGCGCCCTCGAAGTCGGCGGCCACCGCCCACCAGCCCGTGGAGTCCAGGGCCGCGGGATCGCTGGTCACATCCCGCAGGTCGGTGGCTATCAGACCGCCGAAGCGGGCCATGGGAGCGAAGTCATGCACGTCAGCGAGTCTATGGCGGAGGCCCGGACCCCGCCTGCGCCGAGCGAGCAGCGCAGCACGCTGCACAAACGCGTTTTTGTACTGGCCCCGGAATCCGCTAGAGTTCAACACGTCGCCGGGACGCGGAAGCGCCCCGGAGGCCGAGTAGCTCCCGGACGTAGTCTGGGAGAGACACCTGCGGACGTAGCTCAGTTGGTAGAGCACCACCTTGCCAAGGTGGATGTCGCGAGTTCGAGTCTCGTCGTCCGCTCGATGTGGGGGATCTTCCCGAACCCCCTCACTCCTGGTGGAGTGGCCGAGAGGCGAGGCAACGGCCTGCAAAGCCGTCTACACGGGTTCAAATCCCGTCTCCACCTCCAAGGACGATTAGCTCAGCGGGAGAGCGCTTCCCTGACACGGAAGAGGTCACTGGTTCAATCCCAGTATCGTCCACTGGATCCCCGGTTGTAGGTGGCCGGAAGATCCGTCCCGCGCGATTAGCTCAGCGGGAGAGCGCTTCCCTGACACGGAAGAGGTCACTGGTTCAATCCCAGTATCGCGCACTCAACTGCGGAGATCTTCGAGATCCGCGGTCCCGAGGACGATTAGCTCAGCGGGAGAGCGCTTCCCTGACACGGAAGAGGTCACTGGTTCAATCCCAGTATCGTCCACACCTGATCCTGAGGGCCGGAGCATTTCGCTCCGGCCCTCAGGCGTTTTCAGGAGGAGAAGAGCATGTGGCCGAAGCTGCGGTGATGGCCGTGGTGTCCATGGTGGCCGTGGTGGCTCTGGTGCGGGGCGCCCCAGGCGGGGGCGGCCGGGTAGGCCTGCGGGGCGGGCGGCGGCGGGGCCTGCTGGGTCCACTGCGCCTCCAGACGGGTCAGCGCCTCCAGCTCCCCGTAGTCCAGGAAGATCCCCCGGCAGCCGGCGCACTGCTCGATCTGGACGCCGTTGCGGTGGTACGTCTGCATCGGTGCATGGCACTTGGGGCACTGCATCGTCGGCTCAGCTCCTTCATCCATTGCTGCTCACTGCGGCGCCGCCGGAACGGCCTCCCGGCGACGGGGTGTTCACCCTACGGCGGGGCCGGCGGGCGCCAACTGGTCCGGTAGGGACGTCATCCGGGCACAGGCGTCGACGACCGCGGACTCGATCTCGTCCAGAGGGCGGGCGGCGCCGGCGGCCTTGGCGACCGCGAGCGCGGCGGTCTGCACTGTCAGGGCGCGGGCGGGAATCTCCAGGTCGGGCCAGGGGTCGCCGTCGGGGCGTACGGCCCGGCCGCCGGCGGCGCGGTACCCGGCCAGGAAGCGGGTCCAGATGTCCGGCGCGAGCAGGCCGGTGGCGAACCAGGCGGCGGGGCGGGCCAGGTCCCAGGCGCCGCCGCCCAGGCCGAGGTCGTCGATGTCTATCAGGAGCCAGGGACCGTCGGGCGCCGGGTGGCGGACGAGCTGGCCCAGGTGCAGGTCGCCGTGGCAGAGGGTGCCGGCGCGCGGCGGCGGGGTCTCGCCACGGGCCCAGGGCGGCAGCAGCGCCCAGGCGCGTTCGACGGCCGCGGCGGCCGCGGGCAGCGAGCCG
>NZ_QUAC01000477.1 GCF_003389455.1 Streptomyces inhibens
GCGCCGCCGCGGTCCGGCCGCGGCGGCGCCGGTCGCCCCGCCACCTCAGGATTCCGAGGTCCAGGTGCCCAGGGCGATCTCGGCGGTGATGCCGGGACCGAAGCCGGCCAGCAGGCCGCGGTGGCCGTCGAGGGCCGAGGCTTCGTCGAACATGCGGCCAAGGGCGTCCAGCACCACCGCGCTGGCGATATTGCCGTACTCGGTGAGCGTGGCGCGGCTGAAGCGGAACGCATCGGGCGGCACTTCGAGGAAGCGGCACAGGTCGTCCAGGATGCGCGGACCACCCGCGTGGACGATGTAGAAGTCCAGCTTGCCGGCGTTCCACTGGTGCTGTTCCGCGACGGCCCGGAGGGCCGGGGTGAGCGGCTCCATGGTCCCGGGCACGCGCTTGTCGAGCTGGAAGTGGAAGCCCGTGGACCGGACCGCGTAGGAGATCCAGTCCTCGGTGTGCGGGATGAGGTACGAGCCGTTGCGTTCCAGGCGGACCCCGGTGCCCCCGTTGCCACGCACCACGGCGGCGGCGATCCCGTCGCCGAACAGGCCGTTGGACAGCAGCGACCCCACACCCAGATCGGTGGGCTGGTAGCACAGCGAGCAGAACTCACAGGCCACGATGAGCACATTGGCGTCGGGGTACGCCGTGCAGTAGTCATGGGCCCGGTTGACGGCCGCGCCGCCCGCGGCACAGCCGAGCTGCGCGATGGGCATCTGGCGTGTCTCCGACCGGAAGCCCATCTTGTTGATGAGCCATGCGGTCAGGGACGGCATCATGAATCCGGTGCAGGAGACGTAGATGATCAGGTCTATCTCCTGCGGCTCGAGTTCTGCCTGATCGAGTGCCTTGCGCACCACGTCCGGCACACGAGCCTTGGATTCCGCTTCGTAGATGGCGCTGCGGGCGTCGAGCCCCGGATGCTTCAGCACCGTGTCTATCGGCTGGACCAGATGTCGTTTGAGTACCCCGGTGTTCTCTATCAGACGGAGAACGAGGCGCAGCTCCCGATGGTCGCCGTGCAACCTACGGGCCAGTTCGAGGGTTTCCTCATTGGTGATGACGTAGTCGGGGACCGCTATTGCCGGTTTGCACAGAACCGCCATGGATCTCCTCCTATCGGGCAATGGCCCACGCCGTGCGGCCTGGCCGGACCTGGGGTGTTAGCCGGCCGGGGGTATCCGCTGTCCGCGGCGCGCTGTCCGCGGCGCGAGGTACGAGGTACGCGCGGAATGTGACGGGAAACGGACCGCTGGGCGGTTCGCCGGCGCCGAGCTCGATATTCCCTGGACGGATGCGCTCGGGCTGAGCGCCGAAGGTTGAGTTCTCGTCGTGCCGGGCAGGTCGTGTCCGGCACGTCGCTCTTGGCCACGAGACTTGACGCTACGCCAGACGGTTGAGGGCCGCATGTCGAGCGAAATACCGGCCGGGATCCCGCGCATTACTCCGGTTGCCGTCCTCCGGGCGCCGACGCATCATCGAGGACGGCAGAACACGTCCAGTGCCGGCTTTGTCACCACACCACCGGCAGCTCAAGCGGATAACGCCAGATGGACGTCGCGTTCCAGCGCACTTCCTGGGCCGGCTTCGCCAGCCGCAGGTCGGGGAAGCGGTCCAGCAGGGTCCCGAGGGCCACTTCCAGTTCCGTGGCGGCGAGCGGGGCACCCAGGCAGTGATGTCCACCCCAGCCGAACGTCATGTGCTGTGTACCGGTGCGTTCCAGGTCCAGCTCGTCGGGACGGTCGAATTTCCGGCTGTCCCGGTTGGCGGTCAGATAGGAGACGTGCACGATGTCCCCTGCCCGGATCAGCACGCCGCTCAGTTCCACGTCCTCCAGGGCGACGCGGGGGATACCGACGCCCTTGCGGAACGGAATGAACCGCAACATTTCATCGATGGCCTGCGGGAGCAACTCGGGCCGGGCCCGCACCATGGCGAGCTCCTTGGGGCGAGTGAGCAGTGTGTAGGCGATGTTGCCGATCTCGTACGTGGTGGTGTCCTGGCCGGTGATGAGCAGGACCATCGCCATGACGGTGAGCTCCTGGTCGTCGAGGATCTCGTCCCCGTCGCGGGCGGTGGCCAGCGTGCTGATCAGGTCGTCGCCGGGGTTCGCGCGCCGTTGCGCGGTCAGCGTGCTGAAGTAGGAGCGAAGCTCGGCCTTGGCGTGTACCGCGTTCTCCCGGTTGTCGATCGTGGTGTCCATCATGGTCCGCGCGTGAGCCCGCAGTTGCGCCTGGTCGGACTCGGGGATGTCGAGAACCTCGCAGATCGTGATCAGGGGCAGCGGGCCCGCCAGGTGCTCCATGAGGTCGGCGGGGGAGCCGTACTCCGCCATCCGGTCCAGCAGCTCGTCCACGACACGCTGGGTACGGACCCGCATGCGTTCGATGTGGCGCGGCGCGAAACCCTTGGAGATGAGCCCGCGCAGCCGGCTGCTGCCCGGTGGGTCCATCAGGTTGATGGCCTCGTCCTGAACGATCGGCTCAGGCGTCATCCGCGGGAAGTTCCGGCCGATGATGGCCTTGCGGCTGAAGCGGCGGTCGGTGGTGACCGTACGCACGTCGTCGTAGCGGGTGACCAGCCAGGCCTCCCCTTCACCATGAGGCAGCCGGATGCGCGCGACGGGCTCGTCGGTCAGCAGGCGCTTGAGCGTCGGGTCGAATTCGAGGGCCTCGGCATAGTCGAAGGGGCAGTTCAATGCGGGCGCGTCGGGTTCCATGCGGAGCTCCAGATAGGGGATCTGACGGTGAGGTCCGGTACCTATGGCGGCTGGACGGGGCATAGGTACCCGGTCATCTGCGGTGGCGCGCACCTATTCACCCGGATTAGCCCAGATGAAGGGACGTTACGGGGTGCGGTAACGCGCATGGCTCGCCCGTGTTGCGTTCTTGGCGACGGTGTGGTGGCGCGACCGTGTGGTGGCCGAGGCCCAGCCATCGACTCTGCGTATGCAGCCTGCCTCTGCGTGGAACGGCATACCGGATTCCCCGATGAAGTCTTCCGCTAAATTCCGTTTTCGGTTCCCTCGTGCAGTGATACGCGGAAGATGCGGACATCTCCTGTCATCTCGCATGGTTGGGCGTTCGCCGATGCGTAAATGCTGATATGCCACCCGGGGGCATTTGCAGGGCTTTTACGCGAGCGTTGACCAGTAGATTCCCTGCGGCGGGATTCGTCGGCAACTGGCTGACAAAGCTGCACTTCAGCGCGCATGGCGGGGTCTGGGTGCGCCTCGGTGGAAAACCGGACGGTAAGTTGCCTGACGGTCCGTTGCCGTGATTGCATCCTGCGAGTGCGGCAGCCGCAATTATATGTGCCCGGGTTCGGGCATCAGGCGTCCGTCGAACCGGTCGGAATTGCTGTGCATTTGTTTCGTGTTTACTCTGCCTCAACCCGGCCGGCGCCACTTCAGGAACCTCAGAGAATTGAAGGGAAGGGAAAGCCATGCGTAAGGGCTTCACCTCTGATGTCGAGACCTGCGAGATTTCCGACAGCGAGCTGGACACCATTTCCGGTGGCGTCGCCAGCGCCGGTGCCGACGTCGACGGTCACGGTGCGTCCGTGAGCATCGGTGACGCGGTCGGGACCGCCCAGTCCCTCGCGCCCTCCGTGCCCGTCGCGCAGCTCGCCGCCCTCGCCACCGTGCAGACCAGCGGCGTCTGACAGCGCCCCTCGCGGTAAGGCGTCAGCGCCAGTAGCGTTACTCGGCCCGCTGGTGCATCTCGATACCGGCAGAGCCGGCCAGAACCCCGGAACCTCCAGTTCCGGGGTTCACGCATGGCGTCCGCAGGAAAAGGAAGAGCCTTTGCGGCGGAGCGCTCGGATCTGAGGGTATGTGTGCTGAGGTGGTGGGCTCCGGGGTTTCGCGGCAAGGAGCGGTGGCGATGGAGCGGACGACATGCTGTGTGGTGGGCGGCGGCCCCGCCGGGATGGTCCTCGGTCTGCTGCTGGCCCGGGCCGGTGTGGAGGTCACGGTCCTGGAGAAGCACGGCGACTTTCTGCGCGACTTCCGCGGCGACACCGTGCATCCGTCCACCCTGGCGCTGCTGGAGGAGCTGGGCCTGGCCGAGCGGTTCGCCCGTCTGCCGCAGCGGCGGGTGACGACGGTTCAGCTGCCGCTCGGCCCGGATCGTTCGCTGGTGACCGTCGGAGACATCGGGGCGCTGCCGGGCAGATACAACTACATCGCCATGGTGCCGCAGTGGGACCTGCTCGATCTCCTGGCGGACGAGGCCCGCCGGGAGCCGTCCTTCTCCGTACGGATGAGCACAGAGGCGACGGACTTCCTGGTGGAGGGCGTGGGGAGGGTCACAGGAGTGCGGTACCGCACGTCCGACGGCCGTACCGGTGAGCTGCGGGCCACCCTCACGGTGGCCTGCGACGGCCGGGGCTCGCTGGCCCGGTCGCTGCCCGAACTGGGACTGCGGAGGTTCACCTGCCCGATGGACGCCTGGTGGTTCCGGCTGCCGCGGCGCGAGGGCGATCCGCACGGGCTCGTAGGAGGCGTCGGCGACCGGTTCCTCACCGCCATGATCGACCGCGGGGATTACTGGCAGTGCGCCGCGCTGATCCTCAAGGGAACGGACGCCGAGCGCCGCGCCGCCGGACTTGAGCCGTTCATGGCCGACTTCACGGCCGCCGCCCCATGGTTCGCGGACCGGGTGCACGCGCTGCGGTCCTGGGACGAGGTCAAGCTGCTCGACGTACGGCTGGACCGCCTCCGGCGCTGGCACCGCCCGGGGCTGCTGTGCATCGGCGACGCGGCACATGCGATGTCACCGGTCTTCGGTATCGGCATCAACCTTGCCGTCGAGGACGCGGTGGCCGCCGCCCGGTACCTCGTCGAGCCGCTGCTCGGAGGTGCCGTGGGCCTGCGCGACGTACGCGCGGTCCAGCGCCGACGGTGGCCGACCACCGCCCTGACCCAGGCACTTCAGCGGTTCGCCCACGCGCGGGTCATCGAACCGGTGCTGACGGGCCGGCCGCCCTTCGGAAACCCCAAGCGCGCCAAGCGGATGACCGAACTGCTCACCACCTCGCGATGGCTGAACCGGGTGCCGGCGTACTTCCTCGCCTACGGTGCCGTACGCGAACGTCCGCCGGCCGCGTCGGTGCGCTGAACGGCGCCCCTCCCCCTCCCGGTCAACACGGCGCGGAAACCGCGCTGTTCCGCCAGGAGCGGAGCCCGAGCAGCCGCTCGCCGAGCGGAGTCAGCACGGCCACCGGGTCCTGCTTCTCCCGGCCCCGAGGGTCACCGGGGAAGGCCGGATTCTTCGGGGCTGTCTTCTCGCGCCATGACGTGATGCGCTCCTGCACGAGTGCGGTGTTGCTCTCGTCGGCAGGGAACATGCTGACGTACTGAGCGAGGCGCACCCGGTGCTGCGAGGTGTTCTCCCGCACGCCGTGCGCCAGCAGGCTGTTGAAGACCAGCAGGTCACCCGCGTTCGTCGGCAGTGGTGTGGGCTCGCCCATACCGGCCGTGTCTGGCCGCCAGGGGTCGCGGTCCACGGGCTGTTTCGCCACCCACTCGTCGAACCCCCGGAACATCTCCGGGTAGGCCTGTGTACCGCCCATCTCGGGATCGGTGTCCACCAGCGAAACGACCCCCTGGACCCCGAAGGGGAGGGGATCGACGGAGGTGTCGATGTCCCAGTGGATGAAGCCGGTGAACCGTCGGTTGCGCCGGTTGGGCGGGTTGAGGTTGGCGCGGTCGAGCGTGACCCACAGGTCCTCGCGGTCCCAGATGTCGACGAACGCGTCGTAGAGCCGGGGCTCCTGGCGGATGTCCCACAGGTGCTGGTGCTGGTAGATCTCCACCATGCCGCTGCCGGCCACATCCCGCATGGCATGGTTCTCGGCGTCCGGCCGGTACCAGGCTTCCTCGTCGTGCGGATCGAGCCCGGTGAACTCCCACAGGGTTGCGGCGAGACGCTCCACCTTCTCCTGCGGCACCACGTCACGCACGATGACATAGCCCCATCTCTTCCAGTGCGCCCAGCCCTCCGCGGTCAGGACGCGGAACGGCAGTTCCTTCTCCAGGTCGTACATCGGATCCCTGGCCATGACGCGCCTCCCGGGTTCGCCGTGAGCCGGCTGAAATGCGTCATGTTTAAAGGGGGACATACGGGATGGAATGCGTCAAGAGGCCCATCGAGCGGGGCGAATGAGGTAGCGGTACGCTGGATTTACGGCACTTGGGGCACTTCGGCGTGCCTGCGACCGGGCGCCCCGCGGGCGCCGTCGCGCCGACGGTGCGGCGGCGTCAGGTCGTCCTCGCGCCACCGCACCGGGCGTCGTTCCTGGAGTGGCTCAGGACAGGCTCAGGGCAGCAGGGTGTCGAGGAAGGCGTTGGCAAACACCCGTGCCGGGTCGTAGGAGTTGAGGGTGTCCCGGGCGGTGCGCCAGTCGCCGAACGCCGCCGGCACGGTGCGGCTCAGCGTGGCGGGATCCGTCCACGGTCCGCTGTCCGTATAGGCCCAGCCCTTCGACCACTCCGGACGTACGGTCGCGTACGAGCCCGTGTAGGTCTGCCAGATCCACTGTTCCAGCTCGCGGAAGAACGGGCCCGCGCCGGGCGTGCCGGGATAGGTGGCGAAGTCGAGCCACACCACGGTGTCCCACTCGGGATGGTCGGGGTGGGCGCGGGCCGGGGACAGGAACGGGCCGTCGAGGGGGTCGGTGCCGGTGATACGCAGCTCGATCGGGCCGTTGACCGGGTAGGACCCGCGGCTCTGGTGAGCGGCCAGCACGCTCTGGTAGCGGGAGTGGAAGTCATTCACCACGCGCTGCACATTCGCCCGGGAGGTCAGTACCGCCCACCCCGCTTCGACGATCCGCAGGGTCGTCGGCTCCACGTACAGCAGGCTGTTCTTCGACCAGCCCCAGACGTCCCAGGTACCGGTGACGATCAGCCCGGAGCCGACGATGGACATGGCGAGCTTGGTGAAGGCGGGCGTCTTGTCGCCCCCGCCCGCGGCGATCTCCCCTAGCAGCTTCGACATGTCTTCGGTGACGCGGTTGGCGAAGGTGTAGGCGTACGGGGTGTCGATCTGCTTGGCGAACAGCGGTTTGGTGGGCGCCACGCTCCACACCTTCAGCCAGGGCACGTCGGTGAACGGGAACCAGATCGCCTCGATGCGCCCGGTGCTGTCCAGATAGGAGCTGATCGTGCGGCCCCCGGCGCCGGGTGGTCCAAAGACGGTGGCCACGTTCACGTCGTACCAATTCTGGCAGCGCAGCCGGGTGTTCGCGGCGGCGGTCATCGTCACCTCGGTGATGAATGCGCGGCCCAGGTGGACGAGGAAGGCGCGGATGTCCGGGTCGGAGCGGGTGAAGGTCTTGAGCACGTAGCGGCCGTCCGCCGCGCTCCACACCACGGCGGTGAGGGAGGTGACCTGCGAGCTCAGGGTGCCGAAGCCGGAGCCCGCCGGCGGGTGTTCGGTGGCGGTGGGCAGGCCGGTGCCATGGCCGCCGATGGCGAGCACCCCGCCGATGGTGAGGTCGCCGGGCGCCGTGGTGGTGGCGAGGCCGAGCCCCGACTCCTCCAGGCGGGCGAGGATGGTGTCGAGGGTCGCGCCCGCCTGCGCGGTGACGCTCCCTGGGCTGCCGCCGCGCACACTGACCGCGGTGAGGTGGGAGGTGGTGTCGACGATGACCGTACGGGTGGTGTCGGCGCCGGCGGGTACCACCAGCGGCGACCAGGTGTGGCCCTTGCCCCGGGCCCGTAACCGGTAGCTGTGCTCATGAGCCCAGTTCGCGAGGGTGACGACGTCGTCGGGGGTGCGGGCCGTAGCCGTCCAGACGTTCTCGACGACGATCTCCAACGACCAGTTCCTGAAGGCCTGTTGGGAGAGCGGGATGCCGGCGGGGAAGCCGGGCGGAGGGGTGAGAGTGGCCGCTGCGCTGCCCGCGGGGACGCGATGAGCGGGCTGTAGCCCGGCTGCCGTGGCGAGTCCCGCGGCGGCGGCCCCGGTCAGGAGCGTGCGGCGGGTGAGGGAGTTTTTTCGAGCGCTGTCGTCGGACATGGCTGTCCTTCCGGCACGCGGCGCGCCGCCCCGTTGCACCGCGCACGGATCGTAGGGAGACCGTACGAGCGCCCCGGTGCGGTGGGGGTGCCGGAAGGTTAGGTTGACGGGCCGTCAGTTGCAAGAGCCGTGCGCAAGGCCGTGGGCAGAGCCGTGCGCACAGCCATCGGCCATCGCCACGCGCCGCGATGGCCGATGGCTGTGCGGCGATCGCGATTCAGGCCCGGCTGACTGCTTGCGCGAAGTCGAACACGTTGTCCGGGTCGTAGTCGTGCGCGACGGAGCGGAGGCGCTCCAGATTCGGGCCGTAGTAGGCCTTCGCCCAGTCGGGCAGGGCCGGGTCGATGTAGTTCACATAACCGCCCCCGATGCCCTGGGAGTTCAGGCCCGCCACGACCTCGCCGACGCTGCGTGTCACCTCGGCCTCGGACGCGGCGGTGGCACCCGCGTAGATCTGGGCGGTGGCGAATGCGGTGCGGTGCGGGAAAGCGGTCTGCTGGACACCCACATCGGCCACCGCGCCGCCGAGCGCATCGAGGATGATCGCCATGCCTGTGCGGCCGGTGAGCAGACCGGCCAGGGCGGCAGGATCGGGGGTGGGCGCGCTCAGAACCCGTGACGAGGCGACGAACGACTCCCGGTCCGGCTTGCCGGAGAAGAAGCGCATGGCATTGAAGTAGTCCCGGTCCTGGACGGTTCGGCGGTCGGGCAGGACGCCGGAACGCGAGACCAGGTCGTCCAGCAGTGGATTGCAGGTGCTGCTCGGCCCGACGAAGCAGCCGGCCACCCGGCAACTCGGCGGGCTCCCGCCCGAGATATTGAGGTTTGCCCACAGCTCCCGGGGTGCTGCCGTGATCCACGGTTGCCATGCGCTCAGCACCTCGGCCACCTTCCCCGCCGGGAAGCCGACCACGAACACCGTCAGCGCCGGAGCCGGATCGGTCGCAAAGGTGAACTGTGTGACGACCCCGAAATTGCCTCCGCCACCCCCGCGCAGGGCCCAGAACAGGTCCGGGGTCCGCGTGGCGGAGGCCGTGAGCGCTCTCCCGTCCGCGGTGACGATCTCGGCGGCCAGGAGGTGGTCACACGTGAGCCCGAACTTGCGTTGCAGTACGCCGATCCCGCCGCCCAGCGTCACCCCGGCGATGCCGACGGTGAAGCAGGAGCCTCCGGGCAGGCAGCGGTTCGCCTGACCGAGGCTGCTGTACACATCCCGCAGCACCGCGCCGGCGCCGACGGTCGCGGTGCCGTCCGGCTGGACCTCCACGGCCGACAGGCGGCGCAGGTCAAGGGTGAGACCGCCGTGCGGCGCCGAGTAGCCGACGTAGGAGTGCCCACCGCTGCGGGCGGCCAGCGGAACCCGGTTTCCGGCCGCCAGCACCGCCTCGCTGACATCGGCCACCGACGCGCACTGCGCCACCGCGGCCGGTATGTGGTCGTCGTTGAGCGGGTTGAACAGCTTCCGGGCGTCGTCGAACCCGGGATTTCCCGGCCGCAGCAAGGCTCCGCGCATCCGCCGCCGTAATTCGTCCCAGTCCACCGCGGCTGCGGAGGGGGTCTCCTCGCCTGTCCGGGCCTGCGTGCCGGCCCGGGGCGCGTGGAACAGCGAGTCCCGCGCCATGGCCACCATCTCCTCTGCGGAATTCGAGGAAGGCGGGTAAATGCCCGGCTGATACGGATATCTTCACGTTAACACGGTGTGATCACCCCCTCCAGTTGAGCACGGGGCTTGAGCACGGAGCCGGAACTCGGCCTGTGCGGTGCGGCGTTGGTTGATTCGTTCCGGGGAGCGGTATGTCGCCACCCAGGCCTGCGTGCAGGGTCCGGCCCAGCGGGCCGCGGCAGGCAATCCGAGCGTCGCGAGGATACCCCCGGGGGTAACCGTGCTACCGTCGAAACATACCCCCGGGGGTAAATATGATCTGAGAGGAGCGCCCAGGTGTTCTTTGTCGACACCATCGAGCTGGCAGGGCTCGGGAATCGCAGCTATCTCGCCGGCGGTGCCCGGACGGCTGTCGCCGTGGACCCGCCGAGGGACATCGACCAGGTGATCGTGGCGGCTGCCCGGCGAGGGGTGCGCCTCGCGCATGTCGTGGAAACGCACATCCACAACGACTACGTCACCGGCGGCCTGGAGCTGGCCCGGATCACCGGCGCCGCCTACCTGGTCCCGGCCGCGGCGCGGGTCTCCTTCGTACGGGTACCCGTCCACGACGGCGACACCCTGGAGATCGACTCCGGCCTGATCCTGCGCGCCATGGCCACCCCCGGCCACACTCCGCACCACACCTCCTATGTCCTGGAGGAGACCGGAACGGCCGTTGCGGCGTTCACCGGCGGATCCCTGCTCATCGGCACGGTCGGCCGGCCGGATCTCGTCGAGCCCCGGCTCACCGCGCAGCTGGCCCGCGATCAGTACGCCTCCGCACACCGGCTCGCCGCCGAACTGCCCGACGAGACACCCGTGTTGCCCACGCACGGATTCGGCAGCTTCTGCTCCTCCTCCCAGGCCGGGGGCGACGCCACGACCATCGGCAAGGAGAAGGCGGTCAACGAGGCGCTCCTTCAGGACGTGGACACCTTCGTCCGCCATCTGCTGGCGGGCCTGGAGGACGTGCCCGCGTACTACGCGCACATGGGTCCGGCCAATGCCGCCGGGCCGGCCCCCGTCGACCTGACCCCGCCCGCCGTCGCCGATGCCGACGACATCGCCGCCCGGCTTGCCGCGGGGGAGTGGGTCGTCGACCTGCGCAACCGCGTGGCCTTCGCCCGGGGCCATGTCGCGGGCTCCTACAACTTCGAGGGCGACGGCAAGGTCGCGACGTACCTGGCCTGGATGATTCCGTGGGGCAAGCCCGTGACCCTGCTCGCCGCATCACCGGAGCAGTTGGCGGCGGCCCAGCGTGAACTGGTCCGCGTCGGCATCGACCGGCCCGCCGCCGCGGCGACCGGGGAACCCGCCTCCTGGATCCGCGACGGGGAGTCGCTGAGCTCCTTCCGGCGCGGCACGTTCGCCGATCTGGCGGCGCGCGAGGCCGACGACGACATCGTCGTACTGGACGTCCGCCGGGACTCCGAGCGCACCGGCGGGCACATCGAGGGCTCGGTCCACATCCCGATCCACGCCCTCCCTCAGCGGCTCGACGAGATCCCGGCGGGAGAGGTGTGGGTGCACTGCGCCGGCGGTATGCGCGCCGGGATCGCGGCGTCGCTGCTCGATGCCGTGGGCCGCGAGGTCGTTGCCGTGGACGACGCGTTCGGCGCAGCCGCCGCGGCGGGGCTCGCCGTCATCACCAGCTGATCCGTGCGCCGTTCGGAAGTCCGGAATCGGACGCGTGCGCATCCGGTGGGGCACGGTCCGGCAGGGAGCCACCGCAGCATGCGAGATGCAGAGGAGTGTCGATGTCTTTCTTCCGAGGCGGCCCGGGCCGGGTGAACGTCCAGCAGGCGGCGGAGCGCGCCGCCGCCGGCGGCGATGCCGTCGCTGAGATCGGCGGGATGCAGGCATGGGCCGGGGCCGGCGTCCCGGTGGTGGACCAGTGGTGCGATGGCGGCTCGATAGCGTGAGTACTCTGCTGCTCGCGCTGGCCGCCGGTGCCGTCATCGGACTGGCGCTCGGGGCGCTCGGGGGCGGCGGCAGTGTGCTGGCCGTCCCCGCTCTGATCTACCTGCTCGGATTCACCCCGGCCGCCGCGACCACCGCGAGCCTGGTCATCGTCACCGCCACCTCGGCCACCGCCCTGTACGCGCACGCCCGCGACGGCAACGTCCACTGGGCTACCGGAAGTCTCTTCGCCATGGCAGGCATCGTCCCGGCCATGCTGGCCGGAACATTGGCGGGGCAGGTGCCCGCGGCCCTGCTGACGTGCGCCTTCGCCGTCATCGCACTGCTGGCCGCGCTGCGTATGCTCAGGCGGCGGGACGGTATCGACGGCGATCGCCCGGTCCGGCCGGGGCGGGCCGCCGCTGCCGGCGCCGGACTCGGCGCGGTCACCGGCTTGCTGGGCGTCGGCGGCGGCTTCCTCGCCGTACCGGCGCTGACGAGCGTCCTCGGCCTGCGGATGCGAGCCGCGGTCGCCACCAGCCTGCTGGTCATCACGGTCAACTCACTGGCGGCGCTGGCGGCCCGCGCGGGCACCGCCGACGGTCTGCGCTGGGCGGTCATCGGCCCGTTCGCCGGCGCGGCCGTACTCGGAGCCTGGGACGGCAAACGCCTGGCCGCGAAGGTCTCCGGTGGTCTGTTGCAGCGGATCTTCGCGGTGGCGCTGCTGGCCCTGGCCGTGTTCATGCTGGTCGACTCCGCGCTATGAGACGCGGGCGCATGCGGTGGAACAGCCGGTGCGGTACGCCGACCGGGAGCCGGCGAACCAGGACGCCGTCAGGCGAGCGCATCCCGTCAGGCGAGCGAGAGGAACAGCTTCTCCAAGCGGGCCCGCATCTGCTCGCGGTCCTCACCGGTGTTCTTGCTGCCGTCGATGTCGGTCAGGCACTGCTGCAGACCGGTGGCAATGATCGCGAAGCCCGCCCGGTCGAGCGCGCGGGACGCGGCGGCGAGCTGCGTGACGACCTCTTCGCAGTCGCGCCCTTCCTCGATCATCCGGATCACTCCGGAGATCTGGCCCTGTGCCCGGCGCAGCCGGTTCAGCACGGCTCTGAGTTCCGCACCCGCGAGATCCAGCTCCACCATCACTCCTCGAAAAAATACCCCTAGGGGTAATGTACTCCCCCGCTCGGGGCACCGCCGACAATCAAGGATGGCACCTGTGACCACCCCCCTTTCCCTCGACATCGGCCAGGCCCACTCCCGGCTGCACGACTTGACCGTCATCGACGTACGCACACCCGGCGAGTACGCCTCCGGCCATCTGCCCGGCGCCCTCAACATCCCCCTCGACCAGCTCCGGCGCGCCCTGCCCGCGATCGAACAGGCGGCGTCCCGCGGCAACATCCTCGTGGTGTGTGCGTCCGGCGCCCGCTCCGAGAACGCCTGCCGGACCCTCGCCGACCACGGCATCAGCGCCGCGTCCCTCGCCGGAGGCACGGGTGCCTGGGCGGCCGAGGGTCACGACCTGCACCGCCCCGAAGGCTCCATGCGCGCTGTCTGGGGAATGGAGCGCCAGGTGCGGCTGGCCGCCGGCGCGCTCGTCCTGACCGGCCTCGGCCTGGGCCTCGTCCACCCGGCCTTTCAGCTGATCTCGGCGGGCATCGCCGGAGGACTGGTCTTCTCGGCCGCGACCAATACCTGCGGTATGGCTGCCGTTCTCGGCAAGCTGCCGTACAACCGCCCGCACGGCGCGGACCTCGATACGGCTCTCGCGGCACTGAGCGGACGCTGAAGCGCAGCCGACGTCTCAGCTGTTGGCGTCGGGGCCCGCCGGGCCGCCGACCGGACTCCCGTCGGGGACGCGCCTGCCGTTGGCCCACGCAACCAGGACGAAGGTCACGCTGATCAGAAGCGCCCAGGCACCGAACTTCTCCCAGGCGACGGGCTGCCACCCATGGGCCTGGTGGGGGTAGCGCCACGCGCCGAGGTAAGTGGCGATGTTCTCCGCCAGCCACAGGAAGAAGCCGATCAGGGCGAAGCCGAGGGCAAGCGGCATACGGTGGCGGGAATGCCCGACGGTGAACGTGACCTGCGTTCCGGCCGTCACCGCGATCAGCGCGACGGCGAGGGGCCAGCGCAGGTCCGGGAGCCAGTGATGGCTGAAGAAGTTCGCGTAGATCGCCATGGCCACCACCGAGGTGGCTCCGGGGCGGTAGCGGATCAGCTGCAGATCCAGCACATGCCAGGCGCGACAGACGTAGCTGCCCACCGCCGCGTACAGGAAGCCGCCGTACAGGGGGACGCCCGCGAACTTGAGCACGGCGGGCTCCGGATAGCTCCAGGAACCGAGGGCGACCTTCACCACCTCGAAGGCCAGCCCGATCACATGACACACCGAGATGACCGCGAGGTCCCGCCCACTCTCCCAGCGGCAGACCAGGAACACCGCGGTCAGCAGCACCCCATAGGCGACCAGCAGGTCATATCTGGCGATCGGCAGCTGCGGCAGCGCCTGGGACACCGCCACGCCTGACAGCAGGGCGATGGCGAAGGCGCAACAGCGCGTTTCGAGCCAGGCGAAGAGGAGGGCCTTGCGTAGAAGGACGGTAACGGTCGGCATATCCATGTCGACGCGTGGGGCCCGCGCGCCGGTTGCTGCTGGCCCTCGGCGCGGCCGTCGTTACGCGGCCCGGCGCCGGACGGCGATGACATGGTCGGTGACGGTGGCGGTCCGGCCGTCCGGGCCGGTGGCCTGACGCCGGGGGCGGTCGAGGCGTTCGGCGTGCCAGCGGTCCGGATCCAGCGCGAGGCCGTCGTAGATGTCTTCGGGGGTGGGGAAGTGCGTGTGCGGGTCGGGGTTCCATGCCCAGGGGCGGACCGAGCCGTGGTCGACGATGAGCAGCAGCCCACCGGGGGCCAGCGCATGGGCAGCCTTCCGGAGGACGCCACTCCGGGGGAAGTCCAGGGGAGTGTGCAGATACTGGGCGGAGACGAGATCGAAGGTGCCGGCGGGGAACGTGCGGGCCAGGTCGTGCCGTTCGGTCGTGAGGCGCTCGGCGACGCCGGCCTCGGTACCGTGAACGACCGTGCGTGACAGGGCGGTTGCCGAGACGTCGACCGCGGTGACCCGCCACCCATGGGCGGCCAGCCAGACGGCGTCGCCGCCCTCCCCGCAGCCCAGGTCCAGCGCGTCGCCGGGCGACAGCGCCCGGGCGACGTCGGCCAGTACGGGGTTCGGGGTGCCCTTCCCTACGCGTTCGTGGCTGCTGTAGTGGCGCTCCCAGAAGCGTTCGGCTTCGGTGCTGTGGTTCGTTCGCCGAGTGTGGCGGTTCGTGTGGTGAGTGCTGTCGTTCATCCCGCTGACCCGGCGGCCCACCGCCGCCGCGGTGTCGGCGGCCACGAGGTCGGCGTTGATCGCCGAGGCGGCCTGTACGCCGGAGGCCGCGGCCACCGCGACACCGCCCATCAGGTCGGTGACGTTGCCGGCCACCCACACCCCGGCAACTCCGGTGCGCCCGCTGCCGTCCGACTCCACGTAACTTCCCACCCCGAGGGGGTGTTCCACGGTCTTCGGACCAAGCCCCGAAAGCACCCCATCGCGCGCCTCGAACCGCGGCCTCACAGCCAGCGCCCGCACCGGCACACACGCACCGGAGGCAAGCCGTACACCTGAGAGACGGTCGTCTGCGACATCAAGACCGACCACTCGTCCGTCGACGACGGCGATACCGCGTGCCGCCAACTGCTCCCATTGCTCCTCGACCGGGTCGTCCGCGGTGTGCAGGAACAGGGTGACGTCCGGCGACCACTGCCGGAACAGCAGCGCTTGGTGCACCGCCCCGGGACCCGTGGCCAGCACGCCGATGGGCGTATCGCGCACCTCCCAGCCATGGCAGTACGGGCAGTGCAGCACCTCACGGCCCCAGCGCTCGCGCAGGCCAGGTACGTCGGGAAGCTCGTCGACCAGGCCGGTGGTCACCAGCAGCCGGCGTGCGGACCAGCTCCGGCCGCCCTCGGTGTCCACGACGAAGTGTTCGTCGGCGCGGCGTACGGCGGTGACCCGGTCCGACATGATCCGTCCGCCGTAGCCGGTGACTTCTTCCCTCCCCGCCCGCAGCAGCTCACGGGGCGGGAGGCCGTCGTGGGACAGGAACCCATGAACCCCGGAGGCGGGAGCGTTGCGTGGCTCCCCGGAGTCGATCACCAGCACCGAGCGCCGGGCCCGAGCCAGGGTCAGCGCCCCCGACAAGCCGGCGACCCCACCCCCGACCACCACAACATCCAGATCTGCGACGTTTCGCGTGTTCATCTCAGTCATGGCGGCACCCTGCGGCTCGCGGCGGTCGAGGCGCAATGTTCCTTGCCACTTCAGCAATGCGGCGGCAATCAGGGCTCTGGGTACGGGCCCGGCGGGTCGGCCGGGCCCGTACCGGCTACTGCGGCGGGACGAGCATGCGCTCGGCGCCGAACGCGGTGCCGGTGCGCGCGTACATGCTGGTCTCGCCGTCGGGCCAGCGGACGACCAGGTCGTCCGGCCAGCCGTTCGCGTCGTAGCTGCCCGCGGTCAGCACCACGTCCTGGGTCCAGACGCTCTGTGGCGGCGCCATCTGGGCCTCCTTGCCGAGCCCACCGGGGCCGGTGTCCTGGTACTGCGAGATCTTGCCGTTCGGCCAGCGCACCAGGGCGTCCCAGTTGGCGCGCCCGCTGAAGTCGCCCGCGGTGAGCAGCGTGGCCTGCTTCCAGCGGGGGTCCGGCTTCTGCAACTGGTGCTCGGTGCCGAAGCCCTTGTCGCCGACGGCGGTGTAGTCGGTGATCTCGCCGTCGCTCCACCGCACCAGCAGATCGCTGACGTGCTTCGCCGTGCCGAAGCTGCCGCCCACTACCTGGTCGGCGTGGCTCCAGACCGAGCCGGCTCGGGCCAGACCGATACCGCGGCCGAGGCCGCGGGCGCCGACGTCCGGGAGGATCTTGACCTCACCGCTCTTCCATACGACGAGCAGGTCCGAGCCGTTGCCGCCGGAGAAGTCGCCGCCGGTGAGGGACTTGACGTCCTTCCAGGTCCCTCCGGGGCCGGCCAGTCGCCGCCTACCGGTGAAGCCGCCCCGGCCGTCACCGGTGTAGAGCGAGACCTCACCGTCGGCCCACACCACGATCAGGTCGCCCTTGCCGTCCCCCGTGTACTCTCCCGAGGCCAGCAGCCGGGCGTGGGACCAGGCGTCAGCTTTGCCCATCGCGTACGGCAGGGTGGGCTGCTGGTAGGAATCGCCGTGGCTGACGTGCTGATTGTTCTTGGCCTCGTCGTAGAGACGGAAGAGCCAGTCGCCGTACATCGGGCTGTAGGTGAGCCAGTCGGCGTTGTTGTCGTTGCCACCGCCGTTGTAGCCGCCGGTGTTGCCGATGATCTCGCCCGTGCCCTTGGTCCAGTCGATCTTCGAGAACCAGGGGCCTCCGGAGACGCCGCCCCACATCCCGGCGCACTTGGCCTGCATCTGGTAGAAGCCGCCCAGCGCTGCCGTACGGGTGGGACAGCGGACGGCGCGGTCCTCGGGGTTGTGGCTGGACGGGTACCCGACCATCGTCACGTTGTTGACGTAACCCGGGGTGCGGACCAGCGCGTTCGCCCCCACGAGGTCCTGCGCGTCCTTGCCCCGGGACGAGGGGGACAGCCGGGCGAACGCGAAGTCCAGATCCGAGACCCGCTGCTTGCTGTTGTTGACGTAGCGGTTGTCCACGAACCAGTCGGCGACCCGGTAGAACCCGTAGGTCTGCTTGTCCAGTGCGTACTCGGTCCGGTACCACGGTACGAAGACGGCCTTCCCGCCGCTGCAGTGCCCAGCGGTCAGGATCAGATTGTGGCCGGGGCTCTGGACGACGCTGGCCGAGCACTTGTGGGCGTGCATATCGCCCGTGGTCGGGTCCTTCTCGTATGTGAAGATCACGCCGACGGACTTGGCGCCGGGGATGTGCTCCGCGGTCGGCATACCGGCCGCCGCCGAACGGCTGTCCCTGGGCGTGGCCGTGAGGCCCGCCTTCGGGGCTGCGGTCGGCGGTGCGGGGTCGGTGGCCGAGTCCATACGGTCCGGAGTCCAGAACCGGAGGGCGTCCGCGTCCGACCAACCGCCGCCGTCCGCGTCGGACGTCAGGCTCTTCGTCCGGGCGGGGGTCGGCCGGGGAGACGGCGCGGGTGTGTCGTCGGCATGGGCGACGGGGCCGCCCGCCAGGGCGCCGCCGGTCAGGAACAGCGCGGTACCGGCGGCCGAGACGGCGAGGTGGCGTATGTGTATGGGTGACGTGCGCAAGGAGTGCTTTCTGATGACGACGGAACAACAGAACAACAGAACGACGGAAACAGAATGGCGGAACGACGGACAACGACCTTCGGCCGGGGCGACCGGAGGGGCTGAGTTGGGGCAGGAACGCCCTGAATGCCGCGGTATGCCGCGGCGGTTGAGCGGTCCCGTCAGGCGGAGCCGGCGCCGTTTCGGCCGTGGCGGCGCAGGAGCACCCAGCCGCCGGCCGCGAGTGCGAGCACCCCGGCTGAGATGCCGCCGACCAGCCAGGGCCGGCCCTGGCCGACGGGCTCGCCGGCCACGGTCACCTGCCGAGTGGTGGTCTGCCGCCCGTGGTGGCTGATGACGGTCAGCGGGTGCGTTCCCGCCAGGACGTCACCCCGCACCGTGGCGCGGCCCGCGTAGACCGTCGCCCCGTCGTCGCACTTGCACCCGGGGTCGTCCGCGCTGTCCTTCCGGATGGTCACCCGGCCGTCGAAGACGGGGGACGTGACGGTCAGGACGTCCTCGCCGGAGGCGGGCTGACGGTCGGTGAGCACCACGAGTACGTCGCCGCCGGGGCGCACGTCGGCCGGAGTGTCACTGCCCGGGAACGCGTCCTTCGGGCCGATGACGAACCGGCCGATCATCGCCGATCCGCGCGCGGTGACCTTGAGCCGCGTGGTGGCGACGGTACGGCCGTGAACGGTCGCGGTGACGGGGTACATGCCCGGTGCGATGTCACCGCGGATCCGGTGGTGCGAGCCCGGCGCGTCGACCTGGGCGGACTGCGCAGACCCCTTCTTCACCGGGGTGAGCCGGATCGGTTCGACCAGAGCGGGGGAGCGGACGGTCACGGTGTCCCACCCGGCGCGCAGCCCCTCGACGCTGAACCAGACGGGCCCGCCGTTCTCGACCCTGCCCTGGTCACCGAAGTACGTGAGCCGGGGCCCGCCGGACGGGTTGCCCCCGACGGCGGCAGGCATGCCCCCGTACGCGGACGCGCCGGAAACCGGCCCCGCCACAGGGACCAGGACAAGACCGGCGACGGCCACGACCCGAAGCGTGCTGCGGAACAAGATTCCCCTTCCCCCGATGCTGTACACGGGGAAGACGGCGGCGCGGTCCGCCGGGTTGCCTGAGCTTATGGATCTTTTACGTCAGCTGTTCGAGCGGCGCCCGGTCGACTCCCGCCGCGGAGCGGGTACGGGACGGAAGCTGACGCGCATGCCCGGGCCGGTCCTGGCCTCGCCATCGCGCGGAGCCCGGGCTCACCGCGTCTTCTCGTACACCATCACCCGGCGCCCCCCGGTCTCGGCGGAGACGGTGAGGGTGAAGTGCCGGGCGAGGACGGTGAGTTTGGTCAGGTCGCGGGGTGCCGACGGCGCCGGGGAGAGGACGGTGTCACTGACGACGATGATGCGCCGATGAGTCAGCATGGCGGCCCGGATGCGTTCGGGGGTGGCCTCCACGCCGTACAGGGTCCCGGAGGCAACGGGGTCCTCGGCCAGCGCGAGGTCGTCGAGTCCGCCGAACTGGGAGGGTGTGACGAGCGCGGCGTCACGCCGCTGGTCGGGTATGTACAGGACGCCGTCCCCCGGGCGGGCCAGCTCCGCGACCTTGTCGGCCGTCACCCGCACGTCATCCGTGCGGCTCTCCGGGTTCCGCAGGCCCAGTTCCAACGGCAGCAGCGCCATGAACACGACCGCCACCAGCCCGGCGAGCAGCATCTCGCCACGCAGCCACCCCCAGCCGCGGGCCCGGCCGTACGACAGAGCGGCCCGCACCGCCCAGGCGACGGCGAGGCCGACGAGCAGCGCCAGCCCGATGTAGGCGAAGAGCACATAGCGGTCTACATAGAGCGGCTTGACGAGCCAGGAGGCCAGCAGCAGCCCGAGTTGCGGGACGGCGAGCAGCGGCAGCCCCACCGGGACCGGAGACAGCTCCGTACGCTCGGGGCGCGGCACCCGGGCACACGCCAGGGCGACCCCCAGCATCGCGGTCACCCCCAGCAACGTGACGGCCGAGGCGGGCTGTATCCACGCCACCTGATTCGCCTGCGGAAGGCTGGCGAGTATGAGCGGCAGGGTCCCAGAAGCGATCACTGCGGCGGACACCAACCAGCGTGCCAGTAGCGGGCGTTGGCCGGCGCGCCAGGCGATCAGGACGGTCACGCCGTGGGCCGCCAACGCGAAGAGCGAGAGCCAGTTGAGCAGTGCGGTAGCGAGCATCACCGCCGTGTAGCCGCCCCAGCGCCACCCCCACGCGGCCCGCCGCCCTCGGCCGTCGCGCGAAGTCATGGGTCCCGTCGGACAGACCGCGCCCACCAGCAGCCAGGTCGCCACCGCAACCCCTGCCGTCACCAGCGTGAAGGAGCGCCCCTCCTGTGCGTACCGCTGCATCACCGGCAGCAGCGCCAGCACCAGCCCGGCCGCGAGGCCGGCCGTGGGCCCGGCGAGTCTGCGGCCGATCGCCGCGGTGGCCCCCGCGGCGACGATCGCGCCCAGAGCCGAGGGCAGCCGCAGCGCCGCCAGGTTGGCTCCGAAGATCTCGAACGCGGTGTGGATCAGCAGGTAGTAGAGCCCGTGGACGACGTCCACCTGCCCGATCATGTGCCAGATCTCGGGTATGGACCGCCGGGCCACCTCCCATGTCGCGGCCTCGTCCCGCCATATGGCGCCCTGACGGGACAGCCCCCACAGGCTCAGTCCCAGTGCCAGCAGCGCGGGCACCCCGGGAACCGCACAACGCGGCCACCAACGCGCTCCGACGGTGGCCGGGGCGGCCCTTCGTCCGATGACGGCAGTGGGTCCGGGGCCGAGATCAAGAGACATGCCGGAACTCTAGCGTTGACGTATACATTGCATGCATAGCGGTGACGTTGTCCGCCGGCGGCGTCGGGCGCGGACCCGCGCCCGCTCCGGCACGTCAAACAGGCCCTAATTCGGGGGCGATACGGACGACAGCCGGGCATAATCGCCCAACTGTCCTGATCCGATACGAGCCTGGAGTGCGCCACGTCAGCCGAGCAGCCCGAACCGTACAACCCGCCACGCCCGCTGACCTGGCACGAACTCGCCCCGGAACGCCACCCCTTCGTCTGGGACGAAGCCGAGGAGGCCTACGTCACCGACCGGATCAAGGAGTATGTGCCGCCGGTGCTGTCCCGCATGGAGGGCTGGTGGGCCGGGGAGCGGTGGTGCGAACGGCATGTGGATGCCCTCTTCCTGGAGCGGTACGGGCTGTGGGCCCGGCACTGGAACTGGAGTGTCGGGGAGGCGGGCGGTGTGGTCGGCAGCTGGTGCTGCGGTGCGTGCTCGGTGAGCACACCAGAGGTGACCGCCTCCCGGGCCGTGGCCGCCCTGCTGGAGTGGCGCGACTGGCTGGAGGAACTCGCCGCACGCTTCGCCGCGTTGGCGCCGCCCCCGCAGGCGAGCCCCGAGGACCGCAGCTGGCACCTGGAGCGGGCCTCGGCGCGGCTGGTGACGCGGGTGCTGGACCGCACCGGCGCGGAGAGCGGCTGGTACGGGCAGTGCTCCTTGGCGCTGGAGTGGTTCCTCACCTCGACCGGTATGGACCCGGCGGAGGCCCGGGCGGCGGTGGCGGACGCCATCGGCGGGAGGTTCAAGAGCTGGGCCGCGCCCCGGACGACGCTGATCGACTCGGTGGGCGAGGACCTGGCCTTCGGGCTGACCGGTCAACTGCCCTACCGCGACCACCGGGAACACAGCGACCTCGAAGAACACCATGACCGCGGCTGACGCCGACGCGCTGGCCGACTGGTGCCGGGTCAGGCAGCAGGTCGACTGGGCGCGTACCGGCGCCGAGGACGTCACCGGCCCCGTCACGCCGTCGGTGGACGGCTTCACCGCATGGTGCAAGGGCCCGGTCCGCCGCCGCGACCCCGTCCGCGCCGAGCGTCTGCTGTCCGCCTACGCGCCGGCCAGCGCGGACGCCGCACGGAACGCACCGCTCACCTTCGGTCTGCTGGCCGGCTGGCAGCGCCTGGTCCTGGGGACGGCTGAGGCCCCCTTCCGAACGGGCGACGCCTATGCGAAGGGCGGTCGCGAGCGATACCGCCTGACCCACCGCACCGAGGCGGACTTCGCGCGCTGTCTGCGCGGCAGCGACGAGCAGAAGGTGCCGCCGGCCGCCCGGGCGGCCCGGACGTACCTGGACGTGGCATTCTTCCACCCCTTCGCCGACGGCAACGGCCGGGCGGCCCTGCTGGCGCTCACCTTCGTGCTGGCGCGCGAAGGCATCGTGCTGGACGAGGTGGGCCCCCTCCAGACCACCCGTTACGCGGACGATCCGGCGGGCGCGGCCGACCTCGCGGTGCTGGTGGGCATCCTGATCCGGGCGACCGGATGCCGCGCATCCGCCCGGCAGCCCCAGGACAGGCCGACCACGGCTCACGGCCACGGCATGGCGCAACGCCGCGCGGGCATCGGAGGAGGCCATGAAGCGTGGCATCAGCGACCCCTCAGTGAAGGGTCTGTTCCGCCCAGATGATCTTGCCTTCGGGCGTGTAGCGGGTGCCCCAGTGCTGGGCGAGCTGGGCGACGAGGAAGAGACCGCGGCCGCCTTCGTCCTCCACTGCGGCGTACCGGAGGTGCGGGGCGGTGCTGCCGGTGTCGGAGACCTCGCAGATCAGCGTGCGGTCGTACAGCAGGCGCACACGGATCGGGCCGGAGGCGTAGAGGATGGCGTTGGTGATGAGCTCGCTGACGATGAGTTCCGTGCTGAAGACCGCTTCCTCCAGCCCCCACCGCGCGACCTGCTCCGTGATGTTCGCGCGTGCTGCGGCCACCGCCGCAGGCTCGGAGGGGATCTCCCAGGTGGCGATGCGGTCCGGTGGCAGGAGGTGGGTGCGCGCGACGAGCAGGGCGATGTCGTCGCGCTGGCGGCCGGGGAGCAGGGCAGCGAGTACGGCTTCGCAGGTCTCGTGCGGCGTCCGGCCCGGGTGCGCCAGCGCGGTGGCGAGTTCCTGCATTCCGGTTTCGATGTCCTGCCTGCGGTCCTCGACCAGGCCGTCGGTGTAGAGGACGAGGCTGCTGCTCTCGGGCAGGTGCAGCTCCACCGCCTCGAAGGGCAGGCCGCCGACACCGAGCGGCGCGCCCGCGGGGAGGTCGGGGAACTCCACGGAGCCGTCGGGGCGGACGAGAGCCGGCGGGAGGTGGCCGGCGCGGGCCATGATGCAGCGGCCGGAGGAGGGGTCGTAGATCGCGTACACGCAGGTGGCACCCGCGACCACGGCTTCGTCGTTCGCCGCGATCGCCTCCTGGTCGATGCGGTTGACCAGCTCGTCCAGGAAGCTGAGGAGCTCGTCGGGCGGCAGGTCGAGGGTGGAGAAATTCTGCACCGCGGTACGCAGGCGGCCCATGGTGGCGGCGGCATGGAGCCCGTGGCCGACCACGTCACCGACGACCAGGGCGATACGGGCGCCCGGCAGCGGGATGACGTCGAACCAGTCGCCGCCCACCCCGGTCTTTGCGGGCAGATAGCGGTGGGCGATGTCGAGGGCGTTCTGCTCGGGCAGACCGCGCGGGAGCAGACTGTGCTGCAGGGTGACGGCCACGGCATGCTCACGCGTGAAGCGGCGCGCATTGTCGATGCACACGGCGGCCCGGGCCGCCATCTCCTCGGCCAGGGTCAGATCGCCCTCCTCGAAGGGGGTGTTCTCCCGGGAACGCCAGAAGTTGGCGACCCCCATGAGCACACCGCGCGCCTGGAGCGGAACGGTGATCAGCGACTGGCATCCGTAGTTCAGGACCAGCTGGAAGCGCTCGGTGTCCTGCGCGCGCCAGTCATCGGCGGCCCGCAGGTCGGAGACGAGCACGGACCGTCCGGTGATGAAACCGGTGGCCATCGGACTGGGCACGACGTACCTGTGGAGCTCGCCCGCCCGGTAGAGGGGATGGTCGTCGCGGATGCCGGCGAGCGCCACCCGGTGCAGTTCCGGCGCCTCGCTGTACGACCCCGCCGGCGGCTCCTCGCCGCTCAGGACAGCCTCGGCGAGGTCGACCGTGACATAGTCCGCGAACCAGGTCACGGCGACCTGGGTCAGTTCCTCGGCGGTGCGCTGCACATCGAGGGTGGTGCCGATGGTCATGCTCGCGTCGTACAGCAGCCGCAGTCGACTCTGGGCGGCTTCCGCCTTACCCGCGAGGGCGAGCAGTTCGGTGGAGTCCCGCAGCGTGGTCACACTCCCGGGCGGGCCGCCCCGACTGTCCGTGGGCCGGTTGTTCACCGCCAGTAGCCGGTCCCCGACCGGGAGTACCTCGTCGGTGACCGTGCTCCCGGAGGTCAGCAGCTCGGTCGCCCGGGGGGCGAGTCCGAGGTCGGCGACGCGGCGCCCCTCCGCATCGGGAGGCAGGCCGAGGAGCCGGCGCGCCTCGTCGTTCGCCAGCAGGACGCCCCCGTCCGCGTCGACGATGAGCACCCCCTCGCGTACGGCATGCAACACCGCGTCGTGGTGTTCGTACATGCGGGTCATCTCCGCCGGGCCGAGCCCATGGGTCTGCCGTCGCAGCCGGCGGGTCACCAGCGCCGTGCCCGCCGTGGTCAGGGCGAGCGCGGCGGCCCCGGAGCCGAGGACGACCGGCAGCTGCCGGTCGATCGCGCTGCTCACACGACTGACCCGCATACCGGACGACACGAGGCCCACGACCGAGCCCTTGGCGTCCGTTACCGGGACGACCGCCTGCACCTCGTGACCGAGCGGTCCGTAAACGCTTTCGATGGTGACGTGGCCGGCGAGCGAAGGCCCGATGGTGCCGACGAAACGCTTCCCGATCCGGCTCGGCAGGGGGTGCGTGTAGCGGATCCCGGCCCGGTTCATGACGACGATGAAATCGACACCGGCCTTCTTGCGAGCGGCCTCGGTCAGTGGCTGGAGCACCGCGGACGGGTCGGGGCTGCGCAGAACCTGCACCAGGCCGGGGCTGTGGGCAAAGGACTCGGCCGCGGCGAGCGAGCGATCGCGCGCACTCTGGAACCTGTCGCTCCGGGACTGGACCAGCAACGTGGCCACCGCGGCCACGACCAGCAGCAGCACGATCAGGACCTGCAGAAGGAACATCTGGCCGGCGACGCTGCGGCTGCCGGCCAGCGAGCGCAGGCGCCGGGCCGCCGGCTTCGGCGAGCTGTCAGGCCGCGCACGCCGGCCGTGGTCGGCCGGGCGCCGATGGGTGAACCTGCGCCCCGAAGTGAGCCACGGGAAGCGGCCGGAGATTCGGGCCATGTTACATATGTACCTCGTGCACCGTTACGTCCGATACACACCACGCCGGGATATCGCATGACTGTGCGATGACTCTTTGCCCCGCGAGATTCTCATGAACACGGCACCGCAGGGCCGGGACGCCGGGCCGAGCCGCCGTGGCGCCCTTCTGAGCAGGGACTCCGAGGTCAGCCAAGTTGCGATCCGGTCTTCTCGAGCGCCTCGCCCACCGGCTGGTAGAAGGTCTCGCCGCCCGAGGAACAGGTGCCCCTGCCGCCGGAGGTCAGGCCGAGCGCGGCGGTGCCCTCGAAGAGCGAGCCGCCGCTGTCGCCGGGCTCCGCGCAGATGGTGGTCTGGATCAGACCGTCGACCGGTCCCTCCTGGTAGTTGACCGTCACATTGAGCGCGCTGATGTCACCGTTGCGCACCTGGGTGGTGCTGCCGCTGCGCTGCACCTTCTGTCCCACGATCGGATCGCCCGCCTTGGTGATGGGCTGTGTGCTGCCGTTGTAGAGATTCACCTCGCCGGGGTGCACCATGTCGGCGGCGGTGTACTTCGCGATGCCGAAGTCGTCACCGGGGAAGCTGCCGCTCTCCGTCACGGCGATCTCGGTGCCCCCCTGCGCGGCGGACCAGCTCCGCACCGCGTTGGCGCAGTGCCCCGCAGTCAGGAAGTACGGCTGACCGCCCTTGGTCACGTTGAAGCCGAGCGAGCAGCGCGCGCCGCTGCCCCAGATGGCGTCGCCGCCGCTGATCAGTGGCCGGAGCGTGTCTGTGGATGTCTTGAGCACAGCCCGGTCGCCGAGCGACGAGACGACCGTCCTGAGCTGCTGCAGTCTGTCGCCCTCGACCGTACGGTCCGCGACGACGACCACCTTGTTGATCTTCGGGTCCATCGCCCAGGAAGTCCCGGGGATCGTGGCCTTTTCCTTGAGGGTCGCGCGGGCGGCGTCCAGTGAGGCGAGGGAATGCTTGACGATCCTGGCCTCGGCACCGGCCAGACGGGCCTTGCCCGCGGCGGCCTCGGTGGTCACATTCACGATGAGCTTGTGGTTCTCGGGGTCGTAGTAGGAGCCCGCCGCCTCCCCGCTGAGAGCGGAGTTGATCTCCCTGGCGCGGTGAGCGGCGATGGTGGCCGACGGGGGGTCAGGGGCAGGGCGGGGTGCGGCTTTGGCGCTCTGCAGGGTGAGTGCGGCGGTGAACAGGGCCACCACACCGGCAGCGGCGAGGACGGTACGAGGCGTCGGTACGTATGTGCACTTCACGTCAAACCTCTGCTGGGGTCGGGCCGGTCGATGAGTCTGTGGGCCTGGACCGTCACTCGTCGCTTGTCCTGCGCCCTGCCTTCGAAAAACCGGCGGCGCGCCGCAGACGTCCTGACGGCGTGGCACGCCGGCGCGAACTTATTCCTTTCCTGCCCCTGCTCGGCGCCACACCCGCCCGGCGCCAGATCGGCGGGAATCACCTGTACGGCCGGTGGCGTCGGAATCGAAGGCGGGTGGCCTGCCGCCGTGGCAGCCTTTTGCGGGCGCCGGCCGAGTGCTGGTGCGCCCGCACGATCGACGAATCGATGCTGATGACCCATTCACCGGCTGCCCGTCGTCCTTGGCCTGCACCGAGTGAAGGATCTTGTCCCAGGTGCCGTCAGCCGTCCACCGCCGCAGCCGCTCGTGCGCAGTTTTCCACGACCCGTATCGCTCCGGCACGTCCCGCCACGGAGCCCCGGTGCGCAGCTTCCACAAGATCGCGTTGATCACCGTGCGGTGATCACGCCACCGACCACCACGAACAGCCCCGGCGGCAGCAGAGGCGAAATCGCCTACCACGCAACATCAGTCAACGCACCCCGACGCACCCCGCCATCATCAACCATCCGCAGACACCCACAGAACACGCCCTGGCCGACCGACCATGTCTTCGGCATGGTCGGTGTCAGAGCCGTGTCAGTCGTATGTCAGGGCCGTCGGCGATCGTGGCTGCAACAACCGCCACGAAAGGCAATCCGATGAGTCAGCCGGTTCCCATCCCGCACGGCCTCCCCATGGAGCGCGATGCGGGCCCCTTCGCCCCGCCCCGCCAAATCACCCGGCTGCGCGAGGCTCGCCCCGTCAGTCCCATGGTCTTCCCCGACGGTCACGAGGGCTGGCTCGTCACCGGCTACGACGCGGTCCGCCAGCTCATGGCCGACACCCGGTTCAGCTCCCGCCAGGACATCGGCATTCTCCACATGCCGTACGAGACCCCCGGCATGCCCGCCCCCACCGAACCGTCTCCGCAGATTCCGGGCATGTTCATCGCCATGGACCCGCCGGACCACACCCGGCTGCGGCGCAAGCTCACCGGCGCCTTCACCGTCAAACGCATGAAGCAGCTCGAAGAGCACATCATCGACATCGCCGAGCGGCAACTGGACGAACTGGCGCGCCTTACCCCGCCGGTCGACCTGGTCAAGGAGTTCGCGCTGCCGGTGCCCTCGCTGGTGATCTGCGAACTGCTCGGTGCCCCGTACGCGGACCGGGAGACCTTCCAGGTCAACTCCGCCAAGTTCTTGGAAAAGGACGTGTCGCTCGATGAGAAGATGGCCGCGTACGGCGCACTGAACACGTACCTTTCCGAACTGGTCACGCGCAAACGCGCCGCCCCCGGCGAAGACATACTCTCCGACCTGGCCCGCCATGACGACCTCACCATCGAGGAGCTGACCGGCATCGCCTTCCTGCTGCTGTTCGCGGGCCACGAGACCACCGCCAACATGCTGGCACTGGGCACCTTCGCGCTCCTGGAGCACCCCGAGCAGCTGGCCGAACTGCGCGCCAACCCGGACCTGATGCCCGGCGCCGTCGAGGAACTCATGCGCTACCTGTCCATTGCCGACATCTTCTATCGCTACGCCACGGAGGACATCGAACTCGGCGGCGAAATAATCGGCAAGGGATCGACCGTCGTTGTCTCACTGCTGGCCGCCAACCACGACCCCCAGCGCTTCGACAACCCCGACACCCTGGACATCCACCGCAAGGCCCGCGGTCACCTGTCCTTCGGCCACGGCATCCACCAATGCCTCGGCCAGCAACTGGCCCGCATCGAGATGCGCGCCGGTTTCGACGGACTGCTGCGTCGCTTCCCGACCCTCAAGCTCGCCATCCCCGCCGGCGAGGTGAAACTCAGGACCGACATGAATATCTACGGCGTCCACGAACTGCCGGTCACCTGGACGGAAACGGCCCGATAGAACCGTCGGCCGAGCGCGTCACCTGTGTAGGTTCAACATCGACGTCGACTCCCCATCGTGCTGCTCAGCTTCGCGGCCGGCTGGCTCACCGTCGCCCTGGGGTTGGCCTCGAAGAACGCGGAGTCGGCCGGCATGGCCACCGTGCCGCTGATCATGCTGCCGTTCCTGAGCAGCGCGTTCGTGCCCGCCGACACGATGGGGACCGGTGTGCGGCAGTTCGCGGAGTACCCGCCCTTCACCCCGATCGTCGCAACGCTGCGCGGGCTGCTGTCGGGCAACCCGTCGACCGGCGACGCGATCACCGCTGTCGCCTGGTGCGTCGGGCTCGCCCTCCTCGGGTACGTGTGGGCGGTCTCCACGTTCAGGAAGCGAGCGTGACCTCGACCAGCTCAGACCAGCTGGTCCGCGCCCCCTCCAAAGCCGCCTCGGCGAACCGCGCGTCGCCGAGGCGGCGCCGCGCGCTCTCCTCGATCCGAGCCACGTCCGGGTGGGAGCGGTCCTGCAGCCCGCGCACGCCCGCGCTCGCCGCGAGCAGCCGCACGGCCTGCTCGTGCTCGTCGCGGCGCAGTGCCAGGTCCGCGACCCCGACGAGCACCTGCGCGACCACCGGCGCGTGCCCCGCCTCGGACGCCGCCTCGCAGGCCGCCGCGCGGTGCGCCCGGGCCTCGTCGAGGCCGTCGGCGAGGTAGCCGAGCAGGTCGTGCGTCACCGCGCGGAGGTTCGCCTGCTCCGCTTCGTCGCCCAGCACGGCCGTTGCGACGCCGAGTTGGTGGCGCGCCTCCTCGGCGTCGCCGCCCCACCGGGCGAGTTCCGCCTTCGAGAAGGCCAGCAGGGCCAGCGCGCCCGGCCAGGTGACCCGCTCCGCGCACCGCTGCGCCTCGGCGATGGCGGCCGCGGCGGCGTCCTCGTCGCCAAGGAGCCAGTACAGCCGCGCCTGCATCGACCGCATGCGGATGACGTCCTCGGTGGCACCGACCTCGGTGACGACCGCGATCGCCTGTTCGTAGTGCTCGCACGCGGCGGCGAACTCGCCGCGCACGGCGATCCGGTCCGCCAGCTCGCTCAGGGCGAACGAGATCCCGAACCGCTCGCCGAGCGCCCGGAACTCGGCGAGCGCCCTCTCCAGGTACGCGTCCGCGTCCCGCCCGTCGTGGCCGAGCATGATCCGCATCTTGCCCAGGTGCAGCCGGGCCAGCGCGCGCACCCAGGCGTCCTCGTCGCCAAGGAGCGATTCGAACGCGGGCAGGAACGCGTCCGGCGCCTGCAGCATGCGTTCCAGCGGGGCGACCAACCCGATCAGCGGGTGTCCGTCCTGACTGCGCCGGCTGAACTCGTACGCCTTGTGGATCCACTCCGCGGCCAGGTGTTCGTCGCCCGGCCCGGAGGTCACGAACAGCGCTCCCAGGGCGTACACCGTGGCCCGGACGTCGTCGGTCACCTCGCCGGGCGTCCTGGTGGCCGCGGTGATCAGCTCGATGCCCTCGGTCTTGTGCCCGCCGAGCCACCAGTACCAGCCCGCGCCCGCCGCCAGCCGCATCGCCGCCTGCGCCTCGCCCGCCGCGAGCGCGCCGCGTATCGCCGCACCGATGTTGTCGTGCTCGGCCTCGAGCATGGTCAGCCACTCCAGTTGCTCGGCGCGGCGAAGATGCGGCTCCGCGGTCTCTGTGAGCTCGGTGAAGTAGACGAGATGCGCGTGGCGCGCCAGGTCCGATTCCTCCGCCTCCGCGAGCCGGTGGCCGGCGTACTCCTTGATCGTGCCGATCATGCGGTAGCGCGGGGCGCTGTCGCCCTCGGCGAGCAGCAGCGACTTCTCGGTCAGCGCGGTGAGCAGGTCGAGCACCTGCTCCTGCTCGACCGCGTCGCCCGCGCAGACCCGTTCGGCCGCTTCCAGGCTCGCCCCGCCGGAGAACACCGAGAGCCTGCGCAGGACCATCCGTTCGGCATCGGTGAGCAGCTCCCAGCTCCAGTCGACCACCGCGCGCAGCGTCTTGTGCCGCGGCAGCGCGGTCCGGCTGCCGCTGGTCAGCAGGCGGAACCGGTCGTCGAGCCGGTGGGCGAGCTGGTCGATGGACATGGTGCGCAACCGGGCCGCGGCCAGTTCGATCGCCAGCGGCATCCCGTCCAGCGCCCGGCAGACGCGCACCATCGTCGCCAGCGTGTGGGCGTCGGCCACGAGATCCCGGCGCACCGCCCCGGCCCGGTCCCGCAGCAGCTGGACGGCGGGTGAGGACTCGATCTCGCCTGGGCCCGCGTCCCCCTCCGGCAGGGCCAGCGGCTCGACCGGCCACAGCGCCTCACCGGTGATGCCGAGCGGTTCCCGGCTCGTCGCCAGGATCCGCAGCCGCCGGCACTCCCCGAGCAGCTGGTGGGCGAACACCGCCGCGGACTCGATCACGTGCTCGCAGTTGTCCAGGATCAGCAGCGCCTCCCGCTCGCGGATCGCGGCGATGAGCCGGTCCGTCAGCTCCGCGTCCGGGGTCCCGCCGAGCAGGGCGTCCCGCAGGCCCAGCCCGGCGAGCGCCGACTGTGCCACGTCACCGTCCGCGCCGATGGCGGCGAGCTCCACCAGCCAGGCCCCGTCCGGCAGGTCGCCGAGCAGCGTGCGCGCGGTCTCCGTGGCCAGCCTGGTCTTGCCCGAGCCGCCCGGCCCGATCAGGGTGGTGAGCCGGTGTTCGGCGATGAGCTCACGGACCGCGGCGACATCGGCGTTCTTGCCGACGAAGCTGGTGAGCTCGGCACGCAGGTTGGTCTTGCGGCTCTCCTCCCGCCGTCCCAACTCGCCCCGCAGCAGCGCGACGTGCAAAGCGGACAGCTCCGGCGAGGGGTCAACGCCCAGCGTGTCGGCCAGGGCCTCCTTCGCGCGCTGGAACACCAGCAGCGCCTCGCTGTCGCGACCGGCCGCGACGAGGGCGCGCATCAGCGCGGCGACGAGCCGTTCCCGCACCGGGTGCGCGGCCACCAGGTCGGTCAGCTCCGTGACCATCTCCGCGCCGCGCCCGAGGGTGACCTCCGCGTCGACCCGCTCCTCCGTGGCGGTCAGGCGCAATCCCTCCAGCCGGACCACCGCGGCGTCGAACGCGGCGCTGTCCTGCAGACCGACGTCCTGCATGGCCGCACCACGCCACAGTTCGAGGGCCTCGCGCAGCAGCCGCACCCGCCGGGAACCGTCCTCGGTGCAGGCCTGGCCCGCGATGACGAGGCGTTCGAACCGCACGGCGTCGACGGCGTCGGGCTCCACCGTCAACCGGTAGCCGTCCGTCCGACCCTCGACCACCCCGTCCGGCAGTGCCTTCCGCAGCCGGGAAACCAAGCGGTGCAGGGCGTTCGTCGCATCGGCGGGCGGGTGCTCCCCCCAGATCCAGTCGACGAGCGACGCCTTCGGGACCGCGTGACCCGGCTTGAGCGCGAGGGCGATCAGCAGACCGCACAGCCGCGCGCCCGGCACATCGGCCAAGCCGCCGTCGTCCGTGCGAACCTCGAATGGACCCAGTATCCCGATCTGCACCCGCTGATCTTGTCATGGGCGTTTGGCAGGCATCCAGTTGCTGACAGGCTGCGGGATTTGTCGTCGTAATGGCCCCTGCGCAGGCGCGCCCACTGCGGCTGCCCGCTTCTCGCCGAGGTGCAGCAGGTACCGGCCCTCGTCGTTGACGAGCAGGGCCGCCGTGCTGGTAGGGACGGGCTGTGGCGTAGTCGTCTCCACGGATACCGCCTTTGTGACGTAAGGGGGTTGGACGAACGGGGCTGAGCGCCGTCGCTCCGGCCGGTGCAGGGCCTACGAGCCCTGCGTTTCGGTGGATGTGGCGTCGGGGGATGGCGCGGTGGCGGGTTGGTGGGTCTCTCGTGTGTGCTGGTAGGTCCACAGTTCGCGGAAGAGGCCGGGTTGGGTGACCAGTTCGGAAAAGGTGCCCTGCTGGACGATGCGGCCTTTGTCCAGGACCAGGACGCGGTCGGCGACGGCCACGTTGGTGAGCCGGTGGGTGATCAGGACGACGGCGCGAGTGGCGGCCAATTTGCGCAGGCCGGCGAAGATGCGGTGCTCGCCGAGCGGGTCGAGAGCAGAGGTGGGCTCATCGAGGAGCAGCAGGCCGGCGGGCCGGTGGAACGCCCGTGTGAGCGCGATGCGCTGCCACTGGCCCCCGGAGAGTTCCTGTCCGCCCAGCCAGTCGCGGGCCAGCACCGTGTCCAGCCCGGAGCGCAGCTCGGTGACCACCTCGTCGGCGCCCGATGCGGCGCACGCGGCGTGGATGTCGGCGTCACCGCCTTCGGTGGGCTGGCCCAGGGTGATGTTCTCCCGGGCGGTGAGCGGCCAGCGGGCGTAGTCCTGGGGCACCAGGGCGACCTGGGACCACATGGCGTACGGGTCGAGATCGCCGGTGGGCACGCCGTCCCAGGTGACCGAGCCGGTGGTAGGCAGGTACAGGCCGCTCAGGAGCTTGGCCAGGGTGGTCTTCCCGCTGCCGTTGTAGCCGACCAGCGCGACGACTTCGCCGCGCCGCAGGGTGAAGGAAACGCCCCGCAGCGCATCGTTCTTCGCCTCCTCGTACCGGAAGACGAGATCCTTCACGGCGATCTCCTGCGGCGGCTCGGGCACGAGGGAGCCGCGGATCATGCGGTATCCACCGGCCTCCCGGAGGAATTCGGACCAGTCGTCCATGTAGAGACCGGTGCGCATGATGCGGGCCCCGCCGACGACCAGCCCACGAAGTGCCATCCCGACCGTCTGCAGAGCGAAGACGGCGGTGCCGGCGTGGCCGACGCTCATGCGGCCGGTGGCCAGCAGCCACACCACCGCCGCCCACACGGCCGCCGAGGCGACCCCGCCGCAGAGCGCCCCGACCAAGGACATCCGTGCCCCCGTATCTGCGGCACGCCGGTCGGCGCGGTTGATGCGATCGGTGATGTGGCGGTATCGGCCGACGAGGAAGTCGGCCATGGTGCCGGCGCGGATCTGGTCGGCCGCATAGCGGTCGCCCACATGCCAGCGCAGGATCGACAGCAGCCGGTAGTCACCGTTGGACCGCAGCCGCGCCAGATAGCGCACGCGAGCGGCACTGACCTGCGCCACCGCCTGCGGGAAGCCGGCCAGCGCCAGCAGCGGCAACAGTGCCGGATGCAACGCTGTCAGCACGCCGGCACCGGCGACGAGGGACGCGAGCGAGGCGATCAGATCCTGTCCCTCGCTGACCAGATCCTGGGCGATCTCGGCGCCGCGGTCAGCGGCTTCCTTGCGATGGTTGAAGCCGGGGGCGTCGTACGCGGCCAACTCCACCTCGGTGACCGCCCGCAGCAGCCGTTGCTCAGCCTCGCGGCTCATCTGCGGGCCCAGCCGGGAGGACAGCCACGCCACCGTGATGCCCAGCAGCGCCCGGGCTGCCGTCGCGCCCGCCAGCATGACGAGCGAGGGCCACGCGGCCAGAAGCCGACCGTAGATGTCGCCGCTGGACAACAGCGCCGCGATCGTGCCGCTGACCGCCAAGAGGCCCAGCGCCTGCATCGCGCCGGAGACGGCCTGGCAGACCAGCAGCCCCAGAGCCGCCCAGCGGTCGATGATCCAGGCCAGGGCGACGGAGCGGCGCACCAGTTGCGGCAGCCGCCGCGCCATGTCCACCAGCCGGATCTGTCGCCCGGCTTTCTCCCGGCTGCCGGTCCGGTCGACGAACTGCAGCTCCTCCCCACCGGTTGCTGCCTCACCAGGGTCCTGCTGCCCTTCCTCGCTTCGCGCACGGCGACGTCGCGTTCTCACCACTGCTACTGCTCTCCTTCCACGGGTGGGTGTCGATCAGCGAGCGCATTGATCCCGATCAGTGAGCGAACGGCGGAGGTGAGGCCCGGGCCGCGGAAGTACGGGCCAAGGCCCCGGCGCCGTCAACGGCACGACAGAGCCGGACGGACGAGCAGGCGGTGATTCGAACGGAGCGGGAAAGGGTGCGAGGTTCACGACTCCTCCGGATGGACGTGTGATGGGTACAGATGCTCTAAAGAACGGCCCGATCCACACCCCGTAACGGGTATCCCAGAGGCAGATTGTGGACGGATGTTCTAGTAATTGCCGGATGTTAAGGGGCACTTGGCTTCCGGGCGTCGACGGGTGATCGAACAATGCCCGTCACTCCATCGAGGTATTGCCGAGGTGCGGTGTGGACGAGCGGGAGGTCGGTTCGGCGCCTGCGACGCCCGGTCGCCGATCCGGCGGGAAGCCTCATTTGTGCTTGTGCCGCCTCTTACTTGCCCCAGATCTTTTGGTACGCCGCGCGGTAGCCAGGTGGGTCCCACGACGTGACGCCGTGGCTGTTGGCGGCCGTGGCGACATGCACAGGGGCGATGTATCCGCTGGCGGGCTTCCCTGAGAAGGCGCGGTTGAATTCGTCGACGATCTGCCAGCCCTGCTGGGCGAGTGGCTCGGGAACGGTGGCTGCCTGGAACTGCCTGCTGTTGATGCGTTGGAAGGCGGAGGGGTCGCCGTCGCCCGCGCCGATGTTGTAGGGGGCGGCGCCGCCCTTCTTGCGGGCTGCGCGCAGGGCCGGGGCGGCGTCCGCGAAGTACACGTCGTTGATGGCGACGGAGTGGGTCCACCTGTCCCGGAAGCGGGAGAGGAGCGAGGAGACTTCCTGGGGAGTCCGGCTGCTCGTGTCCGAGATCGGAATGAAGTCATCTACCAGACTGCCCTGACCTGGTCATATACGTCCGAACGGCCTCCTGGCCTGCGCATACGCGTCTTTCAGGGGCTTTCAGCTTCAGGCCGCGTTACGTAGCCGATTCTCCCCATGCACTCCCCAGGGGCAGCGCTCGCTGGGGAGCTCGGTGACGGCTTAAGGGGGTCGATGCGCCAGCTACTCACCGTACTTGCTCGGGGTCGAGGACGGAGGCCCCAGTTAGAAGTCTGCCGAACTGGCTGACGGGCGGGCGCAACCTGTGATGCTCAACGGGCGGCGGGGCGCAGGAGGCCGGATACGCGGACGTCCAGAGTGGCGGCGCGCAGGTCGACAGGGGCCAGAAGGTGTTCGGCGAGGTCGACGGACAGTGAGGTCATGCCGACCGCGAAGGTTTGGCGCGATCCAGGTGGGAGGCGCGCCGCCGCGTTGGCGGCCGCCGAAGAGGGGCGTGACGAGCAGATGCATGAATGTGTTGAGCGGCAAGGCATGGAGATACATTTTCGGCTTCCACTGGCACCGGGTTTGAGGCGATGTTGCGGGTGTTGCGGGTTGGCCAGCATCTTTGCAGTTCAGAGGTGGTGCAGGGTGGGTTGGTGCATGTGCACGTGGCGCGCCACCTGTCACCACCTCTGGCGGGGTGCATGCTGACTCAATGCTGACATTCATGACGTAGTGTCAGCTAAATCTGATGGGTAGTCATGGTGTCGCCTCGCGTGGCGTGGATCAGGCGGCGGATGGCTTCGGATGTCGAGCTGCTGCGTAGGCTCGATTTCAGAGTCGACCTCTGTCGATATCCGTCTTGAGAATCATCTGGTGTCCCGAGCGTGCGGTCGGGAGCAGGGTGGTTAACGGGGCGTGCTTGGGTCGTGCCACAAAGAGTGGATGGCGGCTTGCTCAGTGCGATCGAGGTCCGCGCTCTATGAGGGGCGCCAGCAGTGATTCGGGGTGGGGGTATCTCTTGGGCGAGGCGGGGGGCTGCCGGTCGCTGCTGCGTGGGGCCGGGCGAGTTTGATCGGCCGGCTCCGCAACCTGCGTGAACTCTGGGTACGCGGAAACGCCATTGAGTGCCTGCCGCCATCGAATGCTGAACTCCACGAACTGCGTCACCTGGAGCTTCGGGAGAACGCCGTCGCCGAGCTCCAACGTCGGCGCCGTCGCCACCTACAAGTCAGCCGGCTTCCAGCAACGCCCCGAGGTCCGGGATCAATACCGGGACGCCTAGGTGTTCTGTCTCGGAAGGTTGTGGACGGGTGATGCAGGTCTCGGCTGAGGGATCTTGAACGGGTGAGGGCCTTGCGGGTT
>NZ_QUAC01000482.1 GCF_003389455.1 Streptomyces inhibens
CCCGGACGATGTCCGGGGGCGGCGGCCGTTGGCGGCCCTGGCCGGATCATCCGCCCGCAGCGACGGGCACCGGCACGGGCTCCACGAGGCCGTGGACGAGCTCGATCTGCCGGCCCAGCGTCCTGCCGAGCAGCAGATCGCGCATCGGGACCCTGATGCCCAGCTCGGTGCGCAGCTTGCGGGCGAGATGGGTGACCAGCAGGGAGTCGCCGCCCAGCAGGAAGAAGTCCGCCTCCACGGTGAGGTCCTCGTGGCCGAGCAGCTCGCGCCAGAGCCGGGTGAGCAGCGCGGGCACATCGGGACCCTCGGCCGGGTCCGGGCCGGGGGCAGTGGACGCCGTCGTGCCGCCGTCCGCGTCGGCGGGGACGCAGGCCTCGGTGGCGGGCCGGGGCGCCACCGGGCGTGCGGCCGCCTCCGGCGCGATGCGGCACGGTCCGGCGCAGGGGTAGCTGGGCAGCCGGATCGGCTCACCCGCGGCGCACAGGGTCTCGAGGACGAGCGGCTGGCCCATGGTCCACAGCGTGCCGAGCGCCGTCAAGACGTCCCGACCGGCCGGTGCCCCGTGCCCGGCGGCGAGGGGCAGGGCCGTCAGGTCCGCGGCCGCGGCTATGGCGGACAGGGCCCGGCCCGGGCCCGCTTCCACGACGACCGCCCCGGGCTGGCGCGTGGCGAGCGCGTCGAGGGCCTCGGCGAACCGCACGGTGGTACGGGCCCGTTCGGCGAAACCCTGCGGGGCGACGGCCTCGCCCGGGAGGACCATCCGGCCGCTGGTCGTGGCCCACGGCACCGCGGGCGGTCGTACGGCGATCCGCGACAGCTCATCAGCCAGCGGCGCCACGGCGGGTTCGATGAGCGCGGAGTGGAAGGCGTGACTGGTGCGCAGCCGCCGCGCGTGGACTCGGCCCGCAAGCCAGGCCTCGAAGGCTGCGACCGCCTCCTCGGCGCCCGCGACCACACTGGCTTCGGGGGAGTTGAACGCGGCCGGTTCCACGGCCTGTCCGGAGGCGGCGATCAGTGCGCGTGTCTCGCTCTCGCCGCAGCCGAGGGCGAGCATGGCGCCGGGCGCGCAGTCCTGCATGACGCGACCGCGCAGGGCCACTAGACGGGCCGCGTCGGGCAGTTCGAACACCCCGGCCACGCAGGCCGCGGTGATCTCGCCGAGGCTGTGTCCGACCACCGCGGCGGGCACCAGGCCGAGTCCGCGCAGGGCGGCGGCGACCGCGTACTCGACGGCGAACAGGGCCGGTTGGGCCAGGCGCGTCTGCGCCAGCTCACCCTCGGGGAAACCCGGGTCGGACAAGGCGACTTCGAGGACGCGGGCCAGCGCGGGCTCGAACGCGTCGAGGCACTGCGTGAGGGCCGCCGAGAACCCGGGCAGGGCCTCGGCGAACGGCAGCGCCATGCCGGGCCGCTGGGAGCCCTGCCCGGGGAACGCCAGGACGAGGGGCGTGGGCCCGTCCACGGGGCGGCTGCCGCGTACCACTCCGGCGCCGGTGGAGAGGCGCTCGGCGACCTCCGCCGGGGTGTGGCCCGTCACCGCGAGCCGCTCGCCCAGCGCGGCGCGTCCGGTGGCGAGAGTGTGGGCGACGTCGGCCGTACGCGGCGCGTCCGCGGCCAGGTGGCGGCTCAGCCGCTCGGCGGAGCGGTCCAGTGCCGCACCGTCCGCCGCGGACAGCACGACCAGATGCGCCGCGGGCGGTGCGCCGGCCTCCTCCCGTCGAGCGGCCCGGACCGGCGCGCGCTCGACGACGACGTGCACATTGGTGCCGCCGACACCGAAGGAGCTGACCCCGGCCCGGCGGGGCTCGGGGCCGGTCCACGGCGCGACCTGTGTCGGGACGTACAGCGGCGAGTCCTCCGTCTCCAGCAGCGGGTTGAGCCGGGTGAACCCGGCGAGCGGCGGCACGACGCCGTCCCGTACCACCAGCAGGGCCTTGGTCAGCCCGGCGAGTCCGGCCGCGTTGTCGAGGTGGCCGGTGTTCGCCTTCAGCGCGCCCACGGCGATCTGCCCGGGGCGCGCGCCCGCCTCGCGGAGTGCGGAGGAGGCGGCGGACCACTCGATGGGGTCGCCGATTCGGGTGCCAGTGCCGTGCGTCTCCAGGTATCCGATGCTCGCGCCGTCCACGTCGGCCGCATCCAGCGCGGCCCGGATCGCGGCCTGCTGGCCGCCGACGGACGGGGCGTAGTAACCCGCCTTCGCCGCCCCGTCGTTGTTGACCGCCGTGCCGAGGACGACCCCGTACGGCTCGGGGCCCTCCGTGAGGGCGTCGTCGAAGCGGCGCAGCACGACGCAGGCCACCCCGGACCCGGCCACCACCCCGTCCGCGTTCTCGTCGAAGGGCCGGCAGTGCCCGGAGGCGGAGTGGATGCCGCCGGGCACGCGCAGATGCCCGGCCTGGGGGTAGGCCAGGCCCGCGGCGACCACGAGCGCCTGGTCGCACTCGCCGCTCAGCAGCCCCTGGACGGCCATGTGGAGGGCGACCAGCGACGAGGAACAGGCCGTCTGCACGGCGAGCGCGGGCCCGGTCAGGTTGAGTTTGTAGGAGATGAGGCTCGCCAGGAAATCTGGTGCGGCGCCGTGCAGGGCATCCTCGGCGGTCAGGGGGTCCAGCATCCCCCCGGCGATCATGCGGTGCAGATAGCCGCTCGCGCTCGCGGACGCGTACACACCTGTCGTGGCACGGGTGTTCAGCGGGTCGACGGCCGCGTCCTCGAGCGCGGTCCACGCGCACTCGAGCATCAGCCGCAGTTGCGGGTCCATCATCTCCGCCTCTCGCGGACTGACCCGGAACAGGGCGTTCTCGAAGCGGTCGAAGTCCGCCAGGTGACCGTGCACGGGCACGAAGTCCGGTTCGTCCACGAGGTCTTCGGGCATCCCGGCGGCGACGAGCCGCCGCCTGTCGTACCGAGTGGTGAGCACCCGGCCCGCCTTGAGGGCCTCCCACCATTCGGCCAGGTCTGACGATCCGGGGAACCGGCCGGAGACGCCGGTCACGGCGATGTCGAGGGAACGGTTGCGCGCCATGTCCTCACCTTCGCTTGAGCCAGGGCCGCCCTCCCGAGCCGGAGGGCGGTGGACCGGCTCGGGCCTCGGTGAGGCGCTCGGACAACCGGCCCGTCCGATGAGGTTGCCAGAGTGGGCAATTTACTGGCAATGTCATTGACAACATGGCGGCGGGTGGAGGGGACCAAGCCGTGGTCGCCGCCCCCTGATGCCGTCGGAACCGATGGCAACCCCACGACAACCCGAGGGGAGAGACAGAGCATGCGACCAGAACCGCAGTGGACCGCGGGTTCCCCCAACACCGCGCCCGGCGGCGGACTCCACGAGGCCTTCGCCCGCTGGGCCCGCCTCCGTCCCGGCGCCACGGCCCTCGTCGAGGGCGAGCGCCTGACGACCTACGCCCAACTGGACGGCACCTCCGACGCCTGGGCCGCACAGCTGGCCGACGCCGGCGTCGGCCGCGGCGACGTCGTGCCGATCCTGCTGCCCCGCAGCACCGAACTGGTTACCGCACTCCTCGCGGTGCTCAAGACCGGTGCCGCCTACAGCCTGCTGCCGCCGGACTGGCCCGCCCAGCGGCTGCGGGACGTCCTCGGGCAACTCCGCCCGCCGCTCGTGATCGCCCCCGCCGACCAGGACCCGCCCGCCGCGTCCCCGACGCCCGTGTGGTCGCCGCCCGCGGGCACCACCGAGGCCCCGCCCGGCTTCCGCCCCATCCGGGTCGACGCCGCAGACCCCTGCTGCGTCTTCTTCACCTCGGGAACGACCGGCCGGCCCAAGGGGGTTCTCACCCCGCACCGCGCGACGGCACGGCTCTTCCAGCCGGGCACCTTCGCCCGGTTCACCACCGACACCGTGATGCCGCTGGCCGCCGCCACACCGTGGGACGCCTTCTCCCTCGAACTGTGGTCGGTGCTGCTCAACGGCGGCACGTCCCTGATCGTGACCGACCCCTACCTGTCGGCGGCAGCGCTCGCCGACGCCGTGTCCCGCCACGGCGCGGACACCGTCTGGCTCACCAGCAGCCTCTTCAACATGATTGTGGACGAGGCCCCGGACAGCTTCCGCGGACTGCGCCAGGTGGCCATCGGCGGCGAGCGGCTCTCGGCCGGCCACGTCCGCCGCTTCCTGCGCCGCCATCCCGGCATCGCACTCCTCAACGGCTACGGGCCCGTAGAGAGCACCGTCTTCGCCACCACCCACTGCATCACCGAACCCGACTGCGACGCGCCCGGCGGCATCCCCCTGGGCCGACCTGTGCCCGGCACCCAGGTGCACGTCCTGGACGGCACCCGGCCGTGCGCGGTGGGGGAGACCGGCGAGATCTGCCTCGCCGGCGACGGCCTCGCGCTGCAGTACCTCGGAGATCCCGCTCTCACCGCCGCCACGTTCGACCATGTACGCCTCAGCGGGCAGGACGTCCGCGTCTACCGCACTGGCGACCTCGGGCACCGGGACCACGACGGACTGCTTCGCTTCGACGGCAGGGCCGACCGGCAGCTGAAGATCCGCGGCCACCGCGTCGAACCCGCCGAGGTCGAACGCCAAGTGGAGCAGCTGCTCCCCGACGTACACCACTGCCGGGTGCTCCCACGTGGCGAGGCCGCCGACGGCAGCCTCGAACTCGTCGCGTACTGCGTGCCTGTGCGGCCCGGCGACCCGCTCGACGGCGCCCAGGGCGTGCTGCAGGAAGCCCTCGTCGCCTATCAGTGTCCCGCCGCTGTGGTGGCCGTCGACGCGTTCCCGGTGACCGCTCGCGGCAAGCTGGACGAACGGGCACTCCAGGCGCTGGCACCGACCCCCGAGCGCGGCACTCCCGACGTGCCGCCGGGCGCCGACGCCACCCGCCTCCACGGCATCCAGGACCCGGTGGCGCGCGCCGTGGCCGAAGCCTTCGCCTCCGTGCTCGGACGCGAGGCAGTCGCCCTCGACGTGCCGTTCGTCCACCTCGGCGGCACCTCACTCGGCGCCGGACGGCTGTGCGCCCGGCTCGCCGCCCGGCTTTCCCGGCCCGTACCGGTCTCCTGGCTCTACGAGCACCCGACGGTCGCCGGGCTCGCCGCCCAGCTCGCCGGGCAGGCCCCGCCCCCCGCCGCCCCGGCCGAGACCGCCGACCTGGCAGACCTGGCCCTGACACCCCTGCAACTCGTCCATCTGACCCGTCAACTCCTCGACCCCCAGGACCGCACCGGGCACTGCCTGCTCACCTGGGTGATCGAGGGTGACCTGGACCTCGCCGCCCTGGAGGCGGCCGTGGCCGCCGTCCACCAGCGACACGAGTCCCTCCGCGCCGAGTACGTACTCGACCCCCGCCCCGCGGTGCAGCCCGCAGACGTCCCCGCGCCACCGCTCGAGGCCCTGACCGAGGCCGATAGCGTCGACGAGGCACTGCGCGCGGTCCGCACCCACCTCGCCGAGGAGCTCTACCCGGACCTGGGGGAGGTGTGGCGCACCGCCGTGGTCCCCGTCCGCAGCGCCGGTGCGGCTGAGCAGACGGCGGTGTTCGGCTGCGTGGTGCACCACGTAGCCTTCGACGGCTGGTCGGAGCGGGTCCTGGCAGCCGACCTCGCCACCGCCTACCAGGCCCGGCTGCGCTCCTTCCACCGCTGGTCGGAACGGGTGCTGGCCTGTGACCTCGCCACCAGTCACCAGCCGGGGCTGGGCATTCCGGCCGCGGCGCTCGGGCCCCGGCCGTCGCTCGCGGTGATTCACCGCAAGCGGCTCGCGCGGCAGCAGCAGACCCACCTCGAAAACCAACGCGCGCTGCTGCACGAGGAGTTGGCGGACGTACCGGCCCTGCGCTGGCCCGCCGCGCCGACCGTCCGCGAGCAGGGAGCACCGGGCCGGATCGAGGCGGAGGTGCCCGCCGCGGTGCTCGCCCGCGTCGACGCCGCCGCCTCACGCGCGGGCGTTACCCGCTTCGTCGTCCTGCTGCAGCTGTGGGCCGGCAGCCTCGCGGAGGTGACCGGACAGCGGGACTTCGCCGTGGGCGTCCCCGTGGCACAGCGCGACGGAGCAGAGCTGGAACACGCCATCGGCTGCCACATCACCATGCTGTGCCTGCGCATGCGCGGCGCCGCACTGGAGGAGGGAGCGGCCGCCGTCGCAGACACCGGGCGGATCGCAGCGCGCGCCTTCGCCGCCCAGGACGTGCCGTACCCGGAGGTGCTCTCCCTCGCCGAGCCGCCCGGCGACGGCCGCCCGCCCCTCTACCAGACCCTCTTCGCCTGCCAGGACAACGCCCCGCCGCTACTCGAACTCCCAGGTGCCCGCGCCACGTTCGTACGCCAGCCCTATCTCGACCTCCCCCTCGAACTGCACGCCGAACTGTGGCCCGTGGGCCATGGCGGGCTGCACCTGGACGTCGCCTTCCGGTCCGACGCCGTCACCGAGAGCACCGCCCGCGACGTCACCAAGCTCTTCATGGAAAGCGTGCACACCATCGCCGCAGGAGCCCCGTCATGACCACCACCCTGTCGCCCGCGCTGCTCACCGACCCCGGACTGCACGCCACCGGTGACCCGCACGGCCTGTGGGCGTGGATGCGCGAGCACACCCCCGTCCACTGGCAGCCCGCCGGCGACGTGCCCGCGTTCTGGTCCCTGACCCGCTACGAGGACATCCGCGCCGTCTACCGGGACGCCGCCACGTTCAGCTCCGCGCACGGTGTGCTCCTGCGCCGGGCCGAACTCGGCGACGACCCGGGCGGCGGTCTGACCCTCGCCCTCACCGACGCACCGCGGCACAAGCAGCTGCGCGGCCTGATGGCGGACTGGTTCAACACCCGTGCCGTACGCGGCCTGGAAGGCCACATCCGCGCGGCCACCCGCACCGTGCTCGGGCGGGCCCTGGACCAGGGGGCCTGCGACTTCGCCCACGACATCGCCGGACGGCTCTCCCTCTCCGTCATCTGCCACATCCTCGGCGTGCCCGCACGGGACCACGAGGCCCTGTACCAGTGGACCAACGAGGCCTTCGAGGCCCACACCTCGCTGGTTGCCCACCCACGGCTGCTGGAGTACTTCGAGGAGCTGCTGTTCCAGCGCATGGAGCAGCCGACCGACGACCTGGTCAGCGCCCTGGTCAACGGCACCGTCGACGGCCAGCTGCTGACCGAGGAGGAAGTGGTCCTCAACTGCGAGAACCTCATAGGGGCCACCGAGAACGGGCGCCTCGCACTGATCGGCGGCATGCACGCCTTCCTGGAGCACCCCCAGCAGTGGCAGCGGCTGTCCGACGACCGTGGCCTGCTGCCCGGGGCGATCGAGGAGATCCTGCGCTGGACCTCCAGCGCCACGCACAGCATGCGCGTCGCAGCTAGGCCGTGTGAGATCCGCGGCGAGCGGATAACGGCCGGCGACCGCGTCGTGCTGTGGCTGCCCTCCGCCAACCGCGACGAGGACGTCTTCGCCGACCCGTACCGGTTCGACATCGCCCGCAGCCCGAACCGTCACATTGCCCTCGCCGCCGGCGAGCACTTCTGCATCGGCTCCACCCTCGCCCGGGCCGAGATGCGCGTGCTGTTCTCCGAACTGCTCGACACCGTGCGCCGTATCGAACTGGACGGCCCCGTGCGGCGCCTGCACTCCATCGCCGTCAACGGACCCGAACGCCTCCCCGTGCGCCTCACCGCCACGTGACGGCCGCACCCCACTGCCCCCAACCGCTCAAGGAGTCAAGAACATGGCGGACAACAACGTGATCGAGCGGCTCACCCACCTGTCCGAGCCCCCAGGGGTCGCCCCCAGCTCCGGCTACACCCACGTGGTCACCGGAACCGGACAGCTCGCCGCGATCGCGGGCCAGATGCCGTTCGACACCTCCGGCGAACTCGTCGGTCCCGGCGATCCCAGCGCGCAGGCACGTCAGGTCTTCCAGAACATGCAGCGCTGCCTCGCCGCCGCCGGGGCCACCTTCGCCGACGTCATGAAGCTCACCTACTACGTGACCGACATCGCGCACGTGCCGCAGATCCTCGCCGCACGCGACGAGTTCATCGACACCAGCCGCCCACCGGCCAGCACCGTCGTCCAGGTGGTGGCCCTCTACCACCCGGACCTGCTGCTCGAGGTCGACGCGTTCGCCCTGCTGAGCGCCGCGTGAGGGACACCGTGACCATCACGTCCGCCGACCTTCGACAGCGGGGCAGGCAGGCCGCGCCGCCCCCCTTCGACCCCGAACTGGCAGGACCGCTGAGCAAGGTCCTCGCCGAGCTGCCGATGCCTCTGACACCGCAGCTGATTCCGGACCGCCGCCGCCGGTCCCGTGCCGGCCGCCTGACGGACGAGCAGATCCGCCGCGACGGGACGTTCGAGATGGAGGAACGGACTGTGCCCGGCCCGCCCGGCGCCCCCGCGATCACCCTGCTGATCTGCCGCCCCACGACCGCCTCGGGCCCGGTCCCCGTCATCTACCACACGCACGGCGGCGGCATGGTGGCCGGCAGCCACCGCAGCACCGAACTCACCGGAGAGCTCGACCGCGCCCAGGAACTCAACCTGGCGGTCGTGGGGGTGGAGTACCGCCTGGCCCCGGAACACCCCGACCCGGCGCCCGTGGAGGACTGCTACACCGGGCTGTGCTGGCTCGCCGAGCACGCCGCCGACGAGGGATTCGATCCCCAGCGGATCGTTCTCAGCGGCAACAGCGCCGGCGGCGCGCTCGCGGCGGGCCTGGCCCTGCTGACGAGGGACCGGTCAGGGCCGCGACCGGCCGGCCAGCTGCTCCAGTTCCCCATGCTCGACGACCGCTGCGGCACCTTCTCCGCCGGGCAGATGGAGCGCGTGGGCCTGTGGGACGGGTTGTCCAACCAGGCGGGCTGGCAAGCCCTGCTGGGCGACCGGTGCGGCACGCCGGACGTCTCCTGCTACGCCGCGCCCGCCCGCGCCACGGAGACGTCGGGTCTGGCGCCCGCCTTCATCGAGGTCGGCTCGGTGGAGGCCCTGCGCGACGACGGCATCGGGTACGCGGCCCGCATCTGGCAGGCGGGCGGCGAGGCCGAACTGCACGTATGGTCTGGTGCGTTCCACAGCTTCGACGAGTGGGTGCCGGACGCGGTCGTCTCACGGGCGGCCCACCAGGCGCGGGTCGCCTGGCTGCAGAGGATCCTGGCTCGCTGAACACGAGCCAAGCGGCAGAGTGCCGTACCTTACCGCTCACCCCTCGGCCGGTCTCGCCGTCCCTGTTGCGACCAGCCGGCGGTGGGACCAGCCGAGCAACGTCAGGGAGACTGCTCCAAGGCCTCGGCCAGCACCCGCCATACCTGGGCGGCCAGGTTCATGTTGGAGTCGCGGTGGGCTTCCTCACCCAGCCGCTTTAGCCTGCTCAGTCCCTGCTCGCGATGCCCTTCCTCGATCAGCAGCAGACTTTCCAGCAATTGCAGTTGGACCCGGTCACGGTAGCTAAGCGCGAGTCGTTCGAAGTCCAACCGGTCTAGGACGTCCCGGGCGCCCGCGACGTGCCCATCCGCGAACGCCAAGCGCGCTTGAAGCGTCAGCAGCTCTTGCTGCTGCACCGGGGTGCCGACCAGCGAGAGCGCCCTCTCGGCCTCGGCGAGGCACGCATGGGCGGGCTTTGTGAGAGTCGGGCGAGCCTGCAGATACAGGGAGGCGGCAGCGAGCCGCAGTCGGGCCCAGAGCACCAGGTCGACGCGGCTGTCCAGCGAGTCCATCGCCTGCTGTATGAAGGCGAGAGCGCCGTCGTCGTCACCCTGGCGGGATCGAACGGTCGCTGCTGCCCACAGCGCCTCGGTGCGCAGCGCATCCGAGTGGTTCGCCACCAGGGCGACCAGTTCGTCGACATGCGCGCGGGCGTCGGGTAGCCGGCCGGCCTCCGCCTCGGCCGAGACCAGCGTCAGCAGGGCCTTGCTCGTGTCGGACACGCTGACACCGGACTCTCTGGCCAACTCATAGGCGGCGACCGCGAGCTCGAGCGCCTCGGTGACGTCGCCAGTTGCCCGCAGACAGCGCGCGAGTTCGGTCCGGGAGCGGCATTGCAGCGCGGTCAGTGCCAGGCCGTCCGCGATCCGGATGGCCTCCTCCAAACTGGTCCGTTCCTCGGCGTGCTCGCCGCGGCGGCGACGGAACTGGGCCACCAGCCACAGTGCTTGCCAGCGCACCAGAGGATCGTCCCCCTGTGCGGAGGCGAGCGCGGTCACGACTGCCTCTACGGCGTCGTCGCTGTCAGTGGACACCGCGACGCTCACCGCCTCGCTGAGGGAGCTGCTGGTGTAGGGGGAGAAGAGGGCCGATCGATCGACGCCCAGACGGCCGGCGAGGTAGGTGATGACGCGCTCCGTGGGCTGCCGGGCGCCCGATTCGAGGCGGGACAGATAGCCCGTGGAGATATCGTTGCCAGCCAGTGCCGCCTGGGAGAGCCCACGCTTCTGCCTCAGCGCTTTGAGGCGTGCACCGAAGGGCGTCTCTACTGGCATGTCATTCCCGCAATCGTACGTACTCAAGAGGTTCATTGGCCCTCCTGGGGCCTACTGTCAGCCCGTTGCCTTCATTCTAAAGCAGTGTGACCAGCGACGGAACGCTCGATGCAGGAAACTTGACAAAAGTTGCCAACCCTTAGCCGGAAGGTTGGCGATTTATGACAAAATATTGGCAATGCGCCTATAGCGCCAAGCGTCTTAGATTGATGCACGTCAACGGGTCTCGAGTGCCCGTTGCGTGCGACGCTTTCTGGTCGCAGCAGCGTTCCTCGTGATACTGCATCAGATCGCCTTTGGTGCATCATGTGTGTGCACGTCGCAGTTGTCACCGTCTTACTGATCGTTTCAGAATGCGGTGCGTAGTCGCCTCAAGCAGATGATGGAGCAGGCGAGTTCGAGGAGTCCTTGGTGGAGGACGGCGCGTGTCTCGTAGCGGATGCGCAGACGCTTGAACTGGTGCAGCCAGGCGAATGTACGCTCTACGACCCAGCGGGTCTTGCCCAAGCCGGAGCCGTGTGGGGCCGCCTCGTTGGGCGATCTTCGGGACGATGCCACGGGCCCACAGGAGCCGGCGGTGCTTGCGGAAGTCGTAGCCGCGGTCAGCGAACAGGCGCTTCGGCTTGTGGCGGGGCCGGCCTCGAAGGCTCCGTATGCGCAGGATCACGTCCAGGAAACGGGATGAGCTGGGTGACGTCGTGCCGGTTCCCGCCGGTGAGCGAGACCGCGAGCGGGCTGCCGTGGCGGTCGACGATCACATGGTGCTTGCTGCCCGGACGGCGGCGGTCGACCGGCGAAGGTCCGGTGTGAGCCCCCCTTGAGGGCCCTGACGTGCGAGCCGTCGATCGCGCAGTCATCCATCTCCAGCAGCCCGGCTTGGCGCAACTCGTCCAGCAGCAGGGCCGCGTGGAGGCTGGGCCAAACCCCTGCCTAGGTCCAGTCCGTCGCCAGAATGCCGACGCGCGGCACGATCCGGCGATTCGGTGGCAGGTGCGTCCGAGGAGAAGTACACGCTCGTCGTGGAACTGTACGCATTCGCCGATCACCTGCGGGTTCCCGAGCTGCACGTCCGCGCGGGGAGTCTGCGGTCGCGACGCGTCCTTCAATCTGGAACTGATCGAGGAGGCGTGCAAGTACGCGGCCGCACGGTTGCGATGGCCCCCGCTTCAGGTCTCAACCTGCCGACTGGCAGTGCCGCTCGCCGTAGTGTCCACCGAAGGGGAGGGTGGCAGCCTTAGCAAGGGATGGTCGCACGCGGAGAGCATCTAAGGGCTGTCCCGTAATCCCTGGTGGATCAGCGCGCGGCGTCAGATGCACTGCACTCGCTGTGCTCGCTCCGTCTCGGCTCTTGCCTTCGTGCCTTGGATGCCGAGCTGCATCGCAAGGCGGAGGGACGTCCGGATACTGGGTGTATCCGGATGTTCCGACAACGCGGCGAGGTGCCGTAGCTGTCGTCGTGCGCCCGCCAGGGATTACGGGACAGCCCTTAGGCGGGCTAACCGGGTTCGGCGGAGGCGTCGTCTTACTGATCGTTTCAGAATGCGGTGCGTAGTCGTCTCAAGCAGATGATGCTGCAGGCGAGTTCGAGGAGTCCTTGGTGGAGGTCGGCGCGTATCTCGTAGCGGATGCGGAGGCGTTTGAACTGGTGGAGCCAGGCGAATGTGCGCTCCACCACCCACCGCGTCTTGCCGAGTCCGGAGCCATGCGGGGTGCCGCGGCGGGCGATCTTCGGTGTGATGCCGCGCTTGCGGATCAAACGCCGGTACTTGTCGAAGTCGTAGCCGCGATCCGCGAACAAGCGCCGGGGACGGTGGCGGGGACATCCTCGCAGTCCGCGGATGCGGGGTATCGCGTCCAGCAGTGGCATCAGCTGGGTGACGTCGTGCCGGTTGCCGCCGGTCAGTGAGACGGCGAGCGGGGTGCCGTGCCGGTCGACGATCAGGTGGTGCTTGCTGCCCGGCCTGCTCCGGTCGACTGGCGAAGGCCCGGTGTGAGCCCCCCTTTGAGGGCTCTGACGTGCGAGCCGTCCACTGCCGCGTCGTCCATCTCCAACAGACCGGACCTGCGGAGTTCGACGAGCAGCGTCTGGTGTAGGCGGGGCCATACGCCGGCCTCGGTCCAGTCCCGCAAGCGGCGCCAGCAGGTCACCCCGCTGCAGCCGATCCGCTCGGCCGGGACATCTCGCCAGCTCACCCCTTTACGCAGCACGTAGACGATGCCGGCCAAGGCAACGCGGTCGTCCACCGGCAACCTGCCGGGGAAGCGGTGCCGCCGCGGCGGACGGGCCGGGAGCAGCGGGGCTATCCGCTCCCACAGATCATCAGGAACAAGATCGTCTAACACCCCGCAGACCCTGCCCGACGCCGCCCTCAACCACCAACCGCCACAACGAACTCATTCTGAAACGATCAGTTAGCCACGGCACTATGAGCCTCGACGACCGTGTCATCGCCAAGGCGCGTACGCGGAGGAGAACCAGCTGATGGAGAACACTTGAGATGGTGGTGGTTCGCGGCACCTTGCCTACACCGAGGGCGACTTGGACCGGGTACGAGAACTGTGCACTGAGGCCGAGCCACGGGGTATCTGGTCGGCGAATAAATGATTGCAGCGCACGTGTGACCTCGCGAAACTGCTCACGGTACCAACGTCGAACTCGCGGCCGAGATATGACGCAGCGTCGTGGAGAACTCGTGGCATTGAGCGAGGGCCACCAATGTTGTGTCATGCTCCGGGGAACGAAAGCGCCAGAATTCAGGCGTCACTGAGGTGGTCGGTACGCTGTGACAATGGAATCAGTGCAGGTGAGGCTGGCGCGTGAGGAAGATCTTCCGTTGGCGGAGCGCGCCTCGGCGGCGCTCTTCTTCGAGGCGGATCGCCGCAGTAGAAGGGTCTGCGAACCAGATATCGAGCCTCGTTCGGAAACCGCTTCGAAACAGTGGATCGAGCGTATGCGCTACTACCTCCAGGTTGATCCGGGTGGATGCTGGGTCGCGGTCGATGAGGGCGGGGACATCGTCGGATTCGCCATGTCGCAGAACCGTGGGCGCGCCTGGTATCTGGCTACGTACGGCGTGGTGACGCGCAGTCAGGGTCGTGGGGTCGGTAAGCGCCTGATGGACGAGGTGCTGGCGCACGCTGGTGGTCGTCCGGGATTGTTCTCGTCCACGGTGCATCCGGGTGCGACTCGCCGCTATCGGATGGCTGGCTTCACACTTTATCCCCAGCTACGCATGGTAGGCACGGTCGCCCGGTCAACGCTCCCCGTGGTTAAGGGGCTTCGAGAGGGTCGGTCAGACGATTTCGCCTGGATGGATCGGCTGGACGAGCAACTGCGCGGTGCGGGCCACGGACCTGACCACGGGTACATGCTCGACCGCCTGCGCCTGGTCGTGTCCGACGACCTCAGTCGACCTGGGTACGTATACATCGACGAGGAACAGGGGCGAGGAGTCCTGCTGGCTGCAGCGGAGCCGCCGACCGCGCAGAACCTGCTTTGGGAAGCCCTGGCCTCCTCCCGCGGCGACACTCTCGTCAACTGCATCACGACTGCCAACCACTGGGCGGTGGACGTCGGGCTGGCCGCCCGGCTGGACATTGGGCAGGAGGGATATCTCGCGCTCCGGGGCATGAACGAACCGGCTCCCTATCTCGCCAGCGGTCACTTCCTCTGACCGGAAAAAAGACGGAGGATGCGGCGCGTCTGGCCCACTTCGGCCAGACGCGCCCGTGGTGTGTAAGGAGCCGCCAAGCGCGACATCGCCAAAACGTTGCCAAGCTAGGCACAAGCTGGCAACATCGGCTGTGTTCCGGGGTGTACATGGTGACGAGCCGTCAATGAGGGCGGATCGGCATCCCCACATAGCCCAGAAAGGTCCGAACCCATGACTGATGTCATGACTGCCGGCCGTGGTACCAGGGTCGGGGTGAGGCAACTCGCGGGAAACATCGGCGCCGAAATCACCGGCGTGGATGCTGCGACTTCGCTGAGTGACTCGGTGGCTGCCGAAGTCAGGCAGGCACTCCTCACTCACAAGGTGATCTTCCTGCGCGACCAGCAGCTCGACTACGACCAACTCGTCGCCTTTGGCCGCCTTTTCGGTGACCTGACGCTCGGGCATCCGATCTACGGCGGCCCTGAGGGCCGGCCGCTACTGCGCGAGATGGACTCCCGGGGCGAGGGGACGCGGGCCAACCACTGGCACGCCGATTTCACCTACATGGAGAACCCGCCCGCCATCGCCATCTTGCACAACGTGGTCTGCCCCCCCTTGGGCGGCGACACCATGTGGGCCAACATGGCGGCAGCCTACCGGGATTTGCCGCCCGGCCTGCGAGAGCTCGCGGACGGCCTGCGGGTCGTCCACTGCAACGACTCGGACTTCACCGACGCCACCTACGACGGCGATACACGCACCAACTACCTGAAAAATGTCTTCAGTGCCGAACACCCGGCGGTCCGGGTGCACCCGGAGACCGGCGAACGCTCCCTGCTGCTTGGCGGCTTCGTCCGCGGCGTCAACGGCTACAGCCCACAGGCCGGCCGAGACCTGATCCGGGTCCTGCTTGAGTACGCCACGAAGCCCGAGTACACCGTCCGGTGGAAGTGGCAGGCGGGCGACCTCGTCCTATGGGACAACCGGTCCACGCTGCACTACGCGATTCACGACTACGGTGACCAGCATCGCCGCGGCGAACGGGTAACTGTTGCCGGGACCACCACGGTCGGTGTCGATGGCCGGCCCGGCTGTGTCCTACGCGGCAGCACTGCGGAGTTCACCAACGGAGGCAGCGGATACATGTGACGGCCCGTCCCAACCAGGGGCAGAGCGGGCCGCAGCTACCGCCCCGGGCCCGGAAAGCCTCATTGGGCCCGGGGCGGACACCGGTCGCGGCACCGTACTGCGGGACCGTGCCTTGCACACGGCGCTGGCCAGTGAACTAATAAAAGAACGAGGAAGAAGGGCCTGCCGCGGAGACATCAAGCCCTCGAGGATCCTCATCGTGGGCCTCGACCGCTGTGAGCCTGCGCCTGCTTCGGCTCGGAGAGCACCCGGCGCCCGAGACTGTCACTGCGATTCGCCAGCGATTAGCAACTGAGGAAGCCCTCAGTTGCACAGTCGGATTGGACGGGACGGCAAGACCAGTCCTGCCAACAGCACAGAGAGGCGCAGGTTGGCGAGCACTCTGCTCGTGGAGAACCACGGTGGGAGGTCGTCCAGGCTGCAGTATGGCGGCGGAATCGGGACAGTGCTTCAGTGACTACGTGCAGCTTAATGGGTATCAGGGCGCACGTGAGGGTGTGCTTCTCTGAAAATTTTCTCCGCGAGGGTGGCCACTTTCCGCAGTACAGATATCATGCGATATCCGGGCAGCTGAAGTGGTGATCTGCGCTTTCGCGCTGATGGCTTGGAGGGGCGACGGCCGTCAAATGCGGTAGCGGATCAATCATTACCTGATCGCGCCACACCTCATTCAAAGACCGAACTAAAAGGAAGTCACGCACGGTCATCCCGAAACGCTGACCAGGTCCTGGCGGTGGGGAAGGGGCGGAAGTCTCGGCTATGGACAGTGCATCGTGGTCACGCGTGCCAGCCACACCTTCAAGGTCGAGGTATCTCGCTTCCGCAGCGGAAGTAGCGTGAACGTCAGTGTTTGCCTAATTGAACGGAGTGAACTCCGTATTGAGTCACATGCGTTGGACCGATGCCATCTGCTTGATGAGGTTGACGACAGCTGTGCCACAGCCTCTATATCGGAGCCGTCGAAAACGATGACTTTACGACCGCTGGCTACAGCGAAGCGCCCAGGGCGTCGTCGCAGCCAGCGGTCAGGGTGCAGCATCTGTGGCCAGAAGATCAGCTGATGCGGACCCCGTCAGGGGACTTAACGTGCGGCCAGTCGATATCGTCGGGCCCAGTCTGTTTCTCCGACGCTACCTGATGGGCCAGAAATTCCTCTGCAGAGCCCTGCCAGCTTATCAGCGAGGTTATGCGTGGCTCCATAAATCCCCCAAGGATGAGTAGTTAGCCGTTAGGGCGCGGCGCGCCTTTAGTGCGCTTGGAACATAACGCACGCGGGCAAACACTTGCCAGCGTGCCCTGCCAACCTGCACAAGCCAATGCAATTAATTGCCGGTCCTGCCTAATGAAGAGACCAGGAATCAGAGGGAGGAGAGTCATGCCGAAAGGCACCGAGATCTTGTTCCCTGTATTCCGAGTGCTATGAGTCATCTAAACACGGTCGGGCTTCGTTGCCAGACTGGGGCGGTATGGCCCCCGGCCCGGCAGGAATGTCGGATGCCGGGGGCCGTTGCTACGGCACGGAAGGCAAGTGGCTCCTGGCCCAGGTCCTAAGGGCTGTCCCGTAACTGCTGGTCGCGGGTGAGATGATCTTGCTGTGGCGGGTGTGATCACGGCGTCGGAGCCTTCCTGGATAGCCCCGGTTCACGGGGCTGAGCCCTCGTCAGTTCGGCAGTTGATCACCGTTGCGGCGAGAGGGTGCGGACCCCGTGCGCAAGGGCCGGCCGTGGAGTCTGCCGTTGGAGGACCGGGTGCTGCTGGTCGCCGCGTACTGGCGCACCAACCTGACTCTGCGGCAGCTGGCACTGCTGTTCGGGGTGTCGGAGTCGGCAGCCGACCGCGTCATCGACCACCTCGGGCCCACGCCGGCACTGCAACAGCGCAAGGGGTTCCGCAAGGACACCGTGCTGATCGTGGACGGCACCCTGGTCCCCACACGTGATCACGGTGTTGCCGAGCAGTCGAAGAATTACCGGTACTCGACCAACCGCCAGGTCGTGATCGATGCCGACACCCGGCTCGTCGTCGCCGTCGGCCGGCCGCTGCCCGGCAACCGCAATGACTGCAAGGCGTGGGAGCTGTCCGGTGCCAAGGAAGCCGCCGGCCGCACCACGGTCATCGCGGACGGCGGCTACCGGGGAACCGGCCTGGTCATCCCACATCGCCGCGAACGCGGCCAGGCCGAACCCCGGCCTGGAAGGAAGAGCACAACGCCTCCCACCGTAAGGTCCGCGCCCGAGCCGAGCATGCCTTCGCCCGCATGAAGACCTGGAAGATCCTGCGTGACTGCCGTCTCAAGGGCGACGGCGTTTCACCACGCGATGCTCGGCATCGCCCGCCTGCACAACCTCACCCTCGCGGGATAACGGGCGAACGGACAGGTCATCGAGCACGCGAAAGATCAATTACGGGACAGCCCTTAGGCAGCGGGAGAAGATTAACGACGCCAGGCAAGACTGAGTTGGTATGGAAGCGGCCTCAGTCCTCAGTGGCTCCTTTCCGGTGCCCTCGGCTTGCTCGAGTATCTCGGCCAGTCTCTGCCAGATTTCGGCGGCCGGGTTCGAGGTTCGCAGTCCGGCGTGCGTCCTCGCCGGGCTGCTTGAGCTGGGCAAGCCCCTTCTCTTGGTGGCCTTCCAAGACCATCGGCAGGCTCGAGGGTCTGCAGTCGGACCCGGCCCTGCAAGTGACCCTCAGGGTGTCGAAGTCCAGCCGGACCAGGACAGCCCGAGCATCTGCGAACCGCCCTTCTGCGTACGCGAGATGCGCCTGCAGCGTCAGGAGTTCCAGCTGCTGAACTGGCGTACCGACGAGTGTGAGCGCCGCTTCCGCCTCTACCAGGCTTGCGCGGGCCGGCGCAGTCAGGGGCGGACTGCCCTGCAGATACTGAGAAGTCGCGGCAAGCCCCAACCGAGCCCACAGCAGTGGATCGACACGACTGTTGAGGGCTTCCATTGCCTGCCTGAGCAGATCGCGAGCCGCCTCGTCGTCCGCCTGGCGGAAGTGGATGGTCGAGGCCGCCCACGGTGCTCGACACGCATGGTGTCCGATCTGTCCGGCACGAGCTCCACGAGCTCTTCCACATGCGCCCGGGCATCCGGTAGTCGGCCAGCCTCTGCCTCGGCCGAAGTCAGTATCAGCAGCGCATTGCCGGTGTCGGACACAGATGCCTCCGCGTGTTTCGCCACCTGGTGAGCGCTCATGGCAAGGTCGAGCGCTCGAGCCACCTGGCCGGACGACTGCAGACACCGTGCGAGTTGTGTCCTGGACCGGCACTGCAGGGTTGGGAGCTCGAGGTCACCTGCGATCTTGGGCAGGCCCTCCGGGTAGGCCACGGTGCGCTCACCACGCCGGTGCGAGTACCGGACGATCAGCCACAGGGCTTGCCAGCGGGTTCTCGTCCTGAGCCGTGAGCGGCACGTTGGCGAGGTCCTCGAACGCCTCGTCGGCCTCTGTGGAGGCCGTGATGCTCGGAGCCTGGGTAAGCGAGCCGCTGCTCGGCGGGGCGTCGAAGGTCGAGTGATCGGCCCCCAGCTGCTTGGCACGGCACGTGATCTCCCGCTCCGTGGGTTGCCGGGTGCCCGATTCCAGTCGCGACAAATACCCGTTGGAGATTCGGCGGCCTGCCAGCGCTGCCTGGGAGAGTCCCCGTTGCCGCCGCAGGGATCTAATGCGTAGACCGAGGGACGTCTCCTGTGGCATATGAGTCCTGTATCAGCCCTTGATGCGCCACGCCCAAACCCTGAGGCAGGAGGATTGCCGGAAATATGCCCTATGTGAGCAGCAAGCTCAGTCTCTCCGCTGCGACATGGGCAACTACGGGAAAGCACCTTGCCAGCCGAGGGGCAACATCCTAGGTTCAGTGAGTCAAACGAGCGCCGAGGCCCCGTTCAGAGCTCTCTCCATCCTGCTTCCATGCGAATTTTCGTTGAGATGTCATGGGCGCGCCCACGTTGCGGGTATCCGGTGACTTCGAGGGCCTGATAACTACCAGTGTTTCGTCCTCGACCCGTCTATGACGTCGACCTGGAGGCATTGACCGTGGAATGGGGTCCGGGGCGGCGCGACCATAGGGTTCCCGACCGCCGACTAGGGAAGGGGCATCGCGGGGCTCAGCCTGAGGAGGTATGCACCGAGCCGGAGGGGAGTTACATGTCAGCTGTGGCACCAGACCAACTAGCCGTTCACCGAGATGCGTTCACGCCGATGGGCAACGCCACCTTCAGCCGAGTCACCATCGTCCCGACTGACCGCGTCAAACTGGCAGAGCGCCGCCCGGCTGGTGCCGTTCCTATCGCGATCTGGCGGATTCTGCCCTACTTGGTAGCTGCTGTGCTGCTATCACTGTCAGCCCTCGCCAACGAGCGTTGCCAACAACGTGATTTCCGTTGCCTTCGGAGCTTTGAGAAGAGGGCAACTACGTCGCAGGCAATCCAGAAAGACGTCGTCGAGGGCTCCGTTGAGGCCGTATTGCTCAGCCAGCGCACATTGGCATCGGGGGTAGGGGCAACAGCGAGCCTCGTGCGGCGCGGCTCGCAGTAAGGGCCCCTACCCCATTCACTGACCAGTGAAGGAGACTTGATGGCGATGCTTTCGAGGAACGACGTACTTAATACTTCTCCCGTTGCTTTTCGGCTGGCGCATCACATCGAACGCGCGGCATCGTGCCCCCTGCCTGGTGTGGCCGATTCCGCACGATTGAGCCTCGCATGGACGGTGGTGCGGTGCGGAGGGACCGGAGGGCGAATGCTCCACGGCTACGTGCCACGAACAAGTACGGCCCTAAGGCCGTTGGTGATGCCAATAGCAGGAGACGACGCCGACCACTGGGCCCCCCAAAGCGAGCAGACTGTGGGAAGCACTCAGCAGCGAAGCTGGACGGGCGACCGCCCTCACTCGGTTTCCGCCCCGTCCGCAGACGCACTCCGGCCGTCGCTGCCGCTGCGCATCAGGAGCGCATCATGACCCTTGTCCATGCTGGCCGGGCGTCGTCATGGCTCCGCTCGGATCAGTCTCTCTCAAACAGGGACGACTTCGTGGATGGGGTGGAGTCCCTCCTCTCCACGGTCGAGCGGAACGGTATCGAGATCGTCCGCTTCCTATGGGTTGACCACAACGGGGTACTTAGAGGTAAGGGGGTAGCGAGGGAAGCGCTCGCCGGCCGGCTGCGGTCCGGGGTCGGGCTGTCCACGGTGCGGCAGTCAGCGAGCTTGCTCGACCTGGCACAGCCTTGCCCGGGCTTTGAGGTGATGGACGAGGTCCGCATTACTGCCGTCCCCAGCACCTTCACCCTGCTCTCGTACGCTCCAGGATCAGCGGCGGTGCTCTGCGACCTCCTGACCCGCGACGGGGCGCCCTGGGGTGCCTGCCCCCGGACATTCTTGCGCGATGCGGTCGACCGTGCCGCACACTTAGGCTTCGACGTCGTTGCCGCATTCGAGCCTGAGTTCACACTCCTGCGCGACGAGGCGCTGCTCGACGACGGTCTGATGATGGACAGTGAGGCGTTCGACGTCACGAACGACTACGTTGTCGCGCTGATCCGAGCACTGCGCACAACAGGCATGACCGTCGAGCAGTATCACCCAGAGGCATCGCCGGGCCAGCATGAGCTGACGGTCCGCCCTGCTCCCGCGCTCAGAGCAGCGGACAACCATGTGTGGCAGAGGGCCTTCACCCGAGGCGTGGCACGGGAGAGGGGCCTGCGCGCGACCTTTGCCCCGGTGCCCATGCCCGGACTGAGAGGCAACGGCAATCACGTCCATCTCTCACTGTGGCGCGACGGCAACGCATTTGCTGCACCCACTGGCGGCCTCTCAGACGTGGCGCACCACTTCATCGCGGGAGTGCTGGCGCACCTGCCGGGGCTGACGGCACTACTGTGTGCGAGCGTCAACAGCTATGAACGTCTGATACGAGGCAACTGGGCGGGGGCGTTCGGCTGTTACGGGCCGGACAACCGCGACGCCGCAATCCGCGTCCCATCGGCGCTACAGGGTGATGAGATCGGCACGACCAACGTCGAGGTGAAGCCATGCGACGCGACTGCCAACCCCTATCTGGCCCTGGGCGCGATTGTCTATGCGGGGATGGACGGCGTGGAGCGCCGGCTCGACCCAGGTGTTCCGCTGACAGCCGATCCAAATGGCCTGTCTGACGCCGAGTTGCGCCGTCGCGGGGTGACGACGCTGCCGAGGAGTCTTGCGGAGGCGGTGGATGCCCTTGAACGTGACGAGTTCCTTATGTCGGTGCTGGGCTCCCCACGTCGAGAGCTCTACACGACGATCAAGCGGGCCGACGTGCGAGACATGGCCAGGATGGATTCTGACAGTGTCTTCGCCTTGCATGCCAAGCGGTTCTGAGAACGTCCCTCCGCTCGGGGCCCTGGCCCTTCGGTCGAATCCGAGCTGGCCGCTATCTGGACCAGCTGGCGCAGGTTGGTGCTCCCGGCGACCTGGTTGTGGAAGAGACTGCCGATCTCCATGTTCCAGGGGCAAAGCGGTGCGCCGACAGGACGGTTGGCGCTGGACGGTTGCTGGGAGACAAGCGAACTGAAGCCTCGTCAGCTAATGCCGAACAAACTGCAGGTCAGTGTGATTGCGCGACTCTTGGCTCAGTGGGCCGGAGACAAGTGCATTGCCAAAGTACCGTCACGAACGGCCTGTGGAACTCGTCCTCGACAGTGGTTATTCCGCGTAGCTCTTCACTGTCCCACTTCGACCGGGAATTCTCCATGAAATCCTTCTGGCTGTTGACCGGAGCCACAGCGATATCCACGGCCGGGAACACCTTTCTCTATCTGGCGGTCCCGTGGGCACTGGTCGACTCAACTGGTTCTAGCCTGCTGGCCGTTCTCAGTCTGGCTGCTCAGACGGCGCCCTACTTAGCCGCTCCCTTGCTCGGCGCTCTTATCGATCGGTATGACCGTCGATTCCTCATGGCTGTGGGGGAGACGACCCAAGGTGTCTGCGTTGCATTAATACCGCTACTACTCGCGTTCCGTATCACCGGCATGGTGTTCGTCGCGTTGTGTGTGATGGGGCTGGCAAAAGTGATCTCCGATGTGGCGGTTGGCTACGGCCTCATCCCCTCTCTGGTGCCCAGGGGTCGTTTAGATCAGGCATCGAGCTGGTTCAATTCCGCGCAGATGACGGCTCGGTTCGCAGGGCCGGCCCTGGCCGGACTGACCATCGCCTCCGTCGGGCCCCTGTGGGCGCTCGAGGTCGACGCAGCCACGTTCCTGATCACTACACTGACTGCGTTTCTTATTCCCCAGGTCGGCAAAGACGGCCAGGGTGACAGAGGCATGACTTCAATGAAGGCGTCGTTGCGTGAGGGAATTGCCTACTTCCGCTCGCGGTCGGACCTGAAACGACTGACCTTCGCGGTCGCGCTGTACAACCTTGGTGCGGGAGCCTTAGAGCCCACCCTGCTCACAGTGGGCGTAGATCAGTGGAACTGGTCGTCCACGGCTCTGGGCGTCGCCGTTTCCTGTGGTGCGGTGGCCGCCGCGCTAGGGGCCTGGCTCAGTCCGATGGTGTTGCCCGGAAATGAGCGTCGCCACAGTCGCATCAGCATCTGGCTTGGCGCAGCCGCCTTCGGGGCTCTTGGCCTGCTTATTGGGACACCGATCGTGGTGGTTGTCGGGTTCTGCGTGCTGTGCTTCGGCGAGGGCGGCGTCAACGCTACGACTATGGCCTACCGGCAGCACGAGATTCCCAACGAGCTTTCCGGGCGGGTCAATGCAGTGATTCGCACGTTCATCATGGGGGCTGTCCCGGTGTCGGCACTGATGCTCGGACTCACCGTAAATCTATCCGGAGCCTTGCGGGTCTTTTTCCCCGTCACCGTCACTGCGCTGTTGGCCCTGTTCGTGTGGACGATCCAGAGAAAGCGTTTAGAAAAGGCACCCACGACTCGGCTGATGCCTGTGAGTGAAGAGAGGTCCATGTGATGAAGAACGTTCTGTTGATCAATTCCAATCGTGAGATCGCCGCCCGAATGCTGCAGGATCGGAAAGACGTCCGACTCTCGGTCATCACCCCACCGAAACACCGGGACTACTATGACGATGATACGGACGTCGAGGTGGTCGACTCCATTGCAGACCTGACCCAAGTTCGGCTGGCTGCGCTGCGCATCCGGGAGAGAAACCCATTCGAGTATGTGGTATCTCCCGCAGAGTGGAGCATCCAGGCAGGAGGATACATACGCTCCTACTTCGGGCTTCCCGGAGTTGACTACAAGGTGGCCAACGCCTTCTCCAACAAGTACGTCATGAAACAGGAACTGGCAGCAGCGGGGCTTCCGGTGGCGCGCTTCCGCCTGCTGAGCCAACTCACCGACGCGCTGACCGTGGGGGACGACCTCGGGTGGCCCATGGTGATCAAGCGAGCGTGCGGCGGTGGCTCCGGGTACGTCCTCGCCGTACATGATGCGGACCACCTTCGGTCGCTGGCCACCGATAACAGCACAGCCCGGCTGCGTGCGGCGCCGTTCCCGATGATGGCGGAAGAACTCATCGACATAGAAGCCGAGTTCCACTGCGACGGCGTTGTGAGGGACGGCAAGGTACGGTTTGCTCCTGTCTCCCGCTACTTCAAACCGGTGCTACGGAGCGTGGGCGGCGTGATTGGCTCTTACTCGCTGCCGGACGACCACCCGGAGACGCGCGTTGTCAGCGACCTGCATGACCGGGTTGTCGCCGCACTGGGCCTCACCGACGGCGTGACGCATCTGGAAGTCTTCAAGTCCTCGCACGGATACCTGATCGGAGAGATCGCCTGCAGGCCTGGCGGCGGCGGAATACCCGAGCAGGTGCAGCACCAGTACGGCGTGGATCTCTGGAGCGTCTTCCTGGACGTCTCCATGGGGGAAACGGTCGACATCAACACGTCGCCGCGGTCGGACCACATGATCCAGTACATGCTCCCGCGGCCAGCTGGCACGGTAACCGCAATCACCCCCGCCGAGAGCCTGCTGTCGGTTCCCGGCGTCGTCTACGCCGACGTCAAGACCAAGGTTGGCGACCTCGTTGGCGGGCCGCTCGACTCCTCGATCTACGCGGGCGTTGTGGTGATGCGAGCTGAATCCGAGGCGCAGGTGCACGAACGCGTAGCCCAAATCGACGCTCGGTTCCGCGTCGAGGTCGCCAAAGACGGCAAGCGGCCCACTACGCCGGCCGCCGGCACCAGCGAGAGTGCATAACAGCCTCTGGAGACCGCCTACACGCTGCAGCGAACACGCCCACCTTCGAGCCTTGGCGGTCTCCGCCGACACACAGTCAGGAGTTACTAGTGGAGATCACTGAGCAAGACGGCCTTGTCATTGCCTCGGTCAACCAACGCGAAGCCGAGGAAAGTGCTTGGAAGGCGACCGATGCTCCTGTCGATGTCGTAAGACTCACCGGATCTGAGAACGTCGATGACGCGACTCTGGCCCACCTGGGCTTCGTGGTACGTCCGAGGTGGATCAACTGGGTTTCCTCGTTGGGTAGTTCGGAGGAAGAGTTCGTGTCCGCCCTGTCGGGAACCGAGCGGAGGAACATCCGCCTCGGCCGACGGTTCATCCAAGATGAGAAGCTGCGCGTCGACGTGCAGGTGGGCCTCACCGAACCGCTCCTTGATAAATTCCTGGTCGTATACGAAGCGCAGGTAGCGGGGATGCCGCGCGGTAAAAACATCGCGAGGGAGTGGAGGGAGCAGTTGCTCGCGGCACCCTCGGAATACACCAGTGTCTGCGTGTACTCCGGTACAACCATGGTGGCCGGGTCCCTGTGGTGGATGCGCCATAAGGAGTCGATCCTGCAATTACGTTTCTCCGCAGCTTTCGCCAATGCCCGCTCAAGCCGGGTGATGCGGGCAGCTTACGTCCAGGCGTTCGAGTTCGCTCGCGAGGCTGGCCTGAACTTCGCATCCCTGGGAAACGACCCGTCACTCTTCGGGCATATCGTGCAGCCAGGGTTGTTCAATTTCAAGAGTCGCCTAGGGTTCACTGCCATCCCGGCGCAGGTGTTCGGCCCTACGCTCGCGGGCGAGTTCGCCGATCGATTCATCAGTCTTCGATCCCTGTCAGATCCTTCATTGGTCGTTACGTGGGGTCGCCACAGGGGCATGCCTCTGATTTGGCCGACGGTGATGGTGAGGCCCGGGCATGACCTACTCGTGCTGTCCGGGGAGCCCGATGTCGGGATCACTAACACTTACCGCACCCAGGGATTTCGAGAGAGCCGACTTCTGACGGTCCCAGGGTGAGCGCGCATCCTCCACGCCCCGGATGAACCGGGCATGGGGACAGGAGGAGGCTCGGCGCCATGACGGTTCCTGTGGTGTGCCCGATGAAGTCATAAGCGACGGTGTTCAGCAGCTTGTGGGGGAAGTTCAGAGAAGGCACAACGCTACATACGTCGTTGTGCCGGATCCACGCGACATCTCAAATCGAGGTGTGTACTACTTCCCGTCAGTCTCTGCTGGTCGGAGACTAGGAGAGTAAACTGTTCCGCTTCATTTATCGGTTCACGCCCTTCAGTAGACCAACGGAAAAGCGTATGGGGTACTTCTGTCTGCTTGTTATCGGCAATGGAATTTCGGGGTATGGCAGCTGCCTGAACTTAGTGGCGTTGAATGTCTTCATCTACGACGTCACGGGCAGCGCGTTAGCCGCGGGACTCTTCATGACCGTACGCCTGGCGACGAGCGTTGTGTCGGGCTTTGTGAGCGGCCGCTTCGTCTCGGCGTGCGATCGGAAACACCTGATGGTCGGTGCCGACCTCTGCCAGGCCGTCGCGCTGCTGACACTGCTGCTGGCCCCTGACGGAACGCGCCCGACGCTGCTCTACGTTCTCGCCCTGGTCACCGGCGGCTGCTCGACCCTCTCACAAGTGGCCTTGCGCAGCAGCATCCCGGAGATCACCGGCGCCGAGCACCGGGCCCGCGCCAACGGCCTACTGGCCACTGGCCGCTCGCTCGCCATGATCGCTGGCTTTGCCTCGTCGGGCGTGGTGGTCGCGCAGCTCGGCTACTCCGCGGCGTTCGCGCTGGACGCCGTGACCTTCGTGATCTCCGCGACGATCATGTTCCTGCTGCCCATACGCACTAGGGCAGTCGCGCCTGTGGAAGCCGCCAACAGCGGCTCGGGGAAGTCCTCTGGTGCCACACAGTGGACTGTCCGAACACTACTGCGGGCGGCCCCGTTGCTGATGGCGATGACCGCTGTACGGGCGGTCGACGGGCTTGGCTCCTCGTCCCACAACATCGCCCTGCCCCTCTACTCCAACAGCCTGGACCCCGACCATCCAGCCACGTTCATCAGTCAGTTCTGGGCAACGTGGGCGATCGGCAACATCGTGGCCCAGCAGCTTTTCGGCCGGATCACCAAGACAGCCGGGCGGGCGCCGGGCGAGCGGGCGTTCGCTCTCGGGGCCTGTGTGATGTCGGCAGGGTTCATCGTGGTCTTCAGCGGGCTGCCTGCGGCGCCGATCATCATCGCCGCACTCATCGCTGGGGCCGCCGACGGATTCACCGAGATTGTGTATGTATCGAGGTTGCAGGCGGCCCCCGACGAGCAGCGCGGCCGCCTCTTCGGGCTCTCCGCCTCGGCCGAGAACGCCGGCTTCGGTCTGGGGATGCTCGTCAGCGGGGCGCTGCTGGAGACATTCTCGCCGCTGCAAGTGGTGGCCTCTTTCCACGGCCTCGCCATCACCCTGTGCGCCGTCCTGCTCGCCGTACTCCTCAGGCGGGGCAGGGCAGCTACCCAGCGCGGGGAGGAACCGGCTAGCCGGGAAATACCGACGGCGGAGGGACGCGGCTGATGACGATGAGCAACCTCGACCCCCGCATGGCTGTCATCGGCATGGCCTTCCGGCTGCCCGGCGCCGGCACCCCCGAGGAGTTCTGGCACGTCATCCGCGACGGCACGGACTGCATCACCCGCTTCACGGAAGAAGAACTGGCCGCCGCCGGTGTCCCCGCCGAGCAGTACCGGGCGGCGGACTTCGTCGGCGCGTCCGCTGTCTTGGACGACATTGCCGGATTCGACGCCCAGCACTTCGGGATGAGCACCCGCGAGGCCCAGCTCACCGACCCCCAGCAGCGCATGTTCCTGGAGTGCGCCCAGCATGCCCTGGAGAACGCCGGATACCCGGAAGAGCGGGACGGCAACCGCGTGGGCGTCTACGCCAGTACGGGCTTTCACCTGTACACCCTGCAGAACTACCTCCTCAACAACGTCCTGCCCAGCCAGGCCGTCGACGACTGGCTGGCGGGGATGCAGGTCACGGTCGGCAACTACACCGATTTCACGGCCACCCGCGTCGCCTACCGGCTCGGTCTCACCGGCCCCGCTGTCAGTGTTCAGACCGCCTGTTCCAGCTCTCTGGTCGGAGTACAGCTCGCCGCACAGTCGCTGCTTATGGGCGACTGCGACATCGCCCTCGCGGGCGCGACGGCCGTTCATGTGCCTCAAGTACTGGGGTATCGCTACGTCAAGGGCTCGATTCTCTCCAAGTCCGGCTGTCTGCGGGCCTTCGACGCCAGCGCGGACGGCACGGTCGGCGGTACGGGCGTGGTGGCAGTCGTGCTGAAGCGGCTGGAGCGGGCCGCGGCCGACGGCGACACCATCCACGGCGTCATCCGCGGCTGGGGCATCAGCAACGACGGCGCCGTCAAGAAGGCGTTCACTGCCCCCAGTGCACAGGGTCAGCACATGGCCATCCGCCAGGCTCTGGAGCGTGCAGGCGTCGGTGCGGAAACAATCGGCTACCTGGAGACCCACGGCACCGGCACCCTCAAGGGCGACCCGATCGAATTCGATGGCGCCGCCGCCGCGTACCGCGAGGACACCGACCGCACCGACTTCTGCGCTCTCGGGTCAGCCAAGGCCAACATCGGCCATCTCGACGTGGCCTCCGGACTGGCCGGACTGATCAAGACCCTCCTGGTCCTGAAACACGGCGTCATCCCGCCGATGGCGAACTTCAGCGCGCCCAACCCCGCCATCGACCTGGACCACAGCCCGTTCTACATTCCCCGGACCGCCCGACCCTGGCCCGAGAGCGACACCCCACGCCGCGCGGGCCTTTCCTCCCTCGGTGTCGGCGGAACCAACGTCCACCTCATCCTCGAACAGGCCCCCGAACCCGCGCCCCGGTCCGGCACAGCCTCACCGCCGGACGTGCTCTTGGTCTCCGGGAGCAGCAAGGACGCCCTGGCGGCCAACGCCCGCGCCTTGCGCGACTGGCTGCAGCAGCAGCCTGGCACACATCTGGCAGACCTCGTCACCACCGCCGGCCTCGGCCGCGCCCACGGCCGCCACCGGCTCGCCGCCCGGGGCGCGACCCCGGCCGCTCTCGCCGACACCCTCGACGCATGGCTGACCGGCACCATCCCGGCGGCGATGACGACGGGAACGGCACCGTCAGGAGGCGCCCTCCACGTGGCGTTCCAGTTCACCGGGCAGGCCAGCCAGTACTCCGGCATGGCCGCCGCCCTGTACGCGCGCTTCCCCGCCGTACGCGACGTGCTCGACACCTGCGAGTGCCGTTACCGCGACCTCACCGGCGGCTCCCTGCTCGCCGGGCTGCTCGCGAAAGGCTCGCAGACGAGCGGACTGTGGCACACCGACACCGCGCAGCCTGCCCTGTTCGCGCTGCAGTGCGCCCTCGTCCGGCTGTGGCGCGCCGCCGGTATCACTCCGGACGCCGTGACTGGGCACAGCGTCGGCGAGTACGCGGCGCTCTATACGGCCGGAGCCCTATCGCTCGACGACGGTCTCCGCCTCACCGCAGCTCGCGGTCGGCTGATGCAGCAGCGTTGCGCGCCCGGTGCGATGGCCGCGGTAGCGCTCGACCGAGAGGCCGCCCTGGCTCTGGCCTCCGAGGTGCCCGGCCTGGAGCTGTCCGTGACCAACGGGGAGCGCGCCCAGGTGCTCGCCGGGCCAGCCTCCGCCGTGGACCAGCTGTGCACCCTGCTGGCCGAGCGCCACATACCGGGCGAGCGGCTGCCGGTGGCACACGCCTTCCACACCGCCCTGATGGAGCCAATGCTGGAAGAATTCCGGACGATCCTCGGCAAGGTGGCCTTCCAGCCGCTGCTGATCCCGTTCGTGAGCGGCCTGGACGGCACAACCCGTTCGCCTGGGTGGGCCCCGGACGCCGACTACTTCGTCCGGCACACCCGAGAGCCGGTCCGCTTCGACAAGGCGCTGCGTGGCATCGGCGAACGCCAGGCCAATGTACTGCTCGAGATCGGGCCGCACACCACCCTCAGTGCCCTGGCTCGCCGGGCGCTGTCGAGCGTGCGGTCGTTGGCGTCCCTGCGGCGTGGCACCGGGCTCGACGCGCTCTGGGGCGCGGCGGCCGGGTTGCACTGTGCTGGGGCGGACGTCGACTGGTGCGCGCTCCTGGCCGGCTGCGGAGGCAGGAGGATCCCGCTGCCCGGATACCGATTCCAGCACAAGGACCACTGGACAGGACCTGAGCTGACGGCCCTGCCAACCGGAACACCAGCGAAATATGGAGCCATAGTGGTAAAGCACGACGCAGCGATTGAGCGAATACTTCGAAGCATCACCGAGTCGACCGCCCGGCACCTCAGCCATGATCCATCGACCGTCACCGACAGGACGCCCTTCTTCGACCTCGGCGCCGACTCCTTGCAGATGGTCAACGTGCTGCGCGAGTTGGAGCAGGAGCATCAAGTCCAGGTGACGATGCGGGAGCTGTTCGAGGAGACGGGCACGCCACGCCAGCTCGCGGAGCTCATCGCCGCCCGACTGCCGGGAGCGAAGGCGGCGCCGGAGCCCGTGGTGGAGCGGGCTTGGGAACCACAGCAGGTTGCCCGGCAATCCCCCACCGTGCGAGAGCCTGTGGCACCGCAGCCCCTGACTGTTCCGGAGCCCTCGCCCGCCGCCCCCGCTTCCGCGTACGCCACTCGCCAGGATCTGGAGGATCTTGCCCACAAGCTCCATCAGACATCCCAGATACAGCTGCAGATGATGTCCCAGCTCTCCCAGTTACTCTCGCTCCAGACCACTTCGGCGACGCTCCAGCTCAACGGCACGGTGGCCAAGTGACCGGGCTGAACGGCGTCTCCGCTGACCTTGACCGGGACCTGGCGGCCATGGTCGAACTCTCGCAACGCATCGCCGAGCAGATGGGCGCCGGGGCGACCGTCGCGGAGCAGCCCGCCGAGCCGCAGCGCATGCACGGCCCTCGGGTGACTCTCGCGCGTACCTCCGGCATGGTCCAGGGCGCCTCCCAGCGTTCCCAGCAGGAGCATCTGGACGACCTCGTACGCCGCTACACCGCCAGGACCCCGACGTCAAAAGGGATCGCCCAGCGCTACCGCCGCGTCCTGGCCGACAGCCGTGCCGTCGTCGGCTTCCGCAGCGGCACCAAGGAGATGCTGTACCCCATCGCGGGCCGCCGGGCGAGCGGGGCGCGGCTGGAGGACGTCGACGGCAACGAGTACGTCGACATCACCATGGGCTTCGGCGTGCTGCTCTTCGGCCATGAGCCGGCCTTCGTCAGCGAGGCTGTCCGCGAGCACCTGTCGCGGGGCATCCAGCTCGGCCCCCGCAACACCGAGACAGGTGAGGCGGCCGAGTTGCTGGCCGAGCTGACCGGCCTGGAGCGGGTGGCCTTCGCCAACTCCGGTACGGAGGCGAACTCCGCGGCCATCCGCTTGGCCCGCGCTGCCACGGGACGCGACAAAATCGTCACCTTCCTGGGTGCATACCACGGCCATGCCGACAATGTCCTCGGCCGTCCCTCGGGCACCGGGGCGGAACGGGTCACCGTGCCCGTCTCCCGCGGTGTCCCGCACAGTGCCGTCTCAGATCTGCTGGTGCTCGACTACGGCAGCGAGGCTGCTCTAGAGGCGATCGAGCAGCATGCCGCGGAGATCGCTGCGGTCGTGGTGGAGCCGGTGCAGAGCAGGCACCCCTCGCTGCAGCCCATCGAGTTCGTACGGAAGCTGCGCGAGCTGACCCGCCGCCACGGCACTGTGCTGATCTTCGATGAGATGTTGACAGGCTTCCGCCCCGCGCTGCGCGGCGCGCAGGAGCTGTACGGCGTCACACCAGATGTCGCCACCTACGGCAAGTTGCTCGGCGGCGGTTTCCCCATTGGAGCCATCGCGGGCCGCGCCGCCATCATGGACGGCGTCGACGGCGGCTTCTGGACATACGGCGACGACAGTTACCCGCCCGCCGACACCACCTTCTTCGGCGGTACGTACATCCAGCACCCGGTGTCGATGGTCGCTGCGCGCGCCGTTTTGACGCACCTCAAGGAGCACAGCCCGCGCCTGCAGAAACGGCTCAACGCGCGTACCGCCGAGCTGGCCGCGACGCTCAACAGCTTCTTCGAAGCTGAGGAGTTCCCGCTGCGGATGAGCCACTTCGGCTCCCAGTTCCGCTTCGAGCACCGCGCCGACATGGAGCTCCTTTACCACCACCTGATGCTGCGCGGCGTGCACGTCTGGGAGTGGCGCAACTTCTTCCTGTCCACCGCCCACTCGGACGGCGACATCGAGTTCATCGCGGATGCCATGCGCGGTGCGCTGCGCGAACTGCGGTCGGCGGGATTCTTCCCGGGCAGCCAGCCCACGGTCCCGAAGGCGGTGGTCGCGAAGGCAGTGCCACCGGAGCCGGCCGCACAGGCAGCGGCGGCCGCGCCCCGAGCGGCATCCGCCGCAGTGGCCTCCATGGCCTGGAACGCCGCTGCGACCACCGGATCCCGGCCGGCACCCGCGAACGGGACCGCTCCCCGCACCCCCGACTTCAGCGTCTACTTCTTCGGCGACTACCCACAGGACGCTTCCGCGCCCCGGCACGGCAAGTACGAGCTCCTCATGGAGACCGCCCGCTTCGCCGACCAGCACGGCTTCCACGCGCTGTGGATGCCCGAGCGCCACTTCCATTCCTTCGGCGGCCTCTTCCCCAACCCGGCGGTACTCGCCGCCGCGCTGTCCCGCGAGACCGAGCGCATCCGGCTCAACGCCGGCTCCGTCGTGCTGCCGCTCCACGACCCGATCCGGGTCGCGGAGGAGTGGTCGATGGTCGACAACCTCTCCGGAGGGCGCGTCGGTATCGGCGTTGCCAGCGGCTGGAACGCCAACGACTTCATCTTCTTCCCCGACCGCTTCGGCCGGCACAAGGAAGTGATGTATGAACAACTAGAGCAGGTGCGGAGCTTCTGGCGCGGTGACGCGCTGCGGCGGACCACCGGCGATGGCGAGGGCGAGGTGCGACTCTTCCCGCGGCCCATGCAGGACGCCCCGCCCATGTACACCGCAGTGGTCGGCAACCCCGCCTCGTACGAGCTCGCAGCCCGCCACGATCTGGGCATCGTCACCAATCTGATGACGCAGAGCGTCGAACAGCTCGAGGAGAACATCGCCCGCTACCGCCGCGCCCGGGCCCGGCATGACCTCGATCCGGACGCTGGGCGGGTCGCCGTCCTACTGCACGCCTACCTCGCGGCCGAGCACGACACCGCGCGGACCAAGGCGTACGAACCGCTGTCCCGCTACATGCGCGCCTCCCTGTCACTGTTCAGCGGCGTCACCAACAGCCTCGGGCACAGCGTCGATCTCGCCGCCCTCAGCGAGGACGACCTGGAAACGGTGTTCCGTCGCGCGTACGGCCGCTACTGCGACCAGCGGGCCCTGATCGGCACGGTGGACAGCGTCTGCCCGGTGGTGAACGCGGTGACCGCGGCGGGCGCCGACGAGATAATCGCACTGGTCGACTTCGGTGTCGCCCCGGACGAGCTGCGCGCGGGCCTCCCCCATGTTGCCGCGCTGCGTCGTCGCTACCTGAAGAACCTGGGAAAGCCTGCTGCTCCGGCAGCCCCCGCGCCGATCGCTGCCGCCCCTGCGTTGGCCGCCCCCGAACCCGTGCCTGGTGACGCTCCGCTGTCGCTGGGCCAGGAGCGGATCTGGTTCCTGGAGCGGCTACTTCCGGGGCGTACCGCCTACAACGAGGTCAAGGCGATCCGCCTCGACGGCCCGGTCGAGGTGCCCGCTCTGCGCGCGGCGCTGTGCGGCCTCGTGGCCCGCCACGAGGGGCTGCGCACCGTCTTCCGGGAGACCGGAGGCGAGCCGCGGCAGGTGGTGCGGGCGCCGGCCGAGCCGGACTTCGAGGTCGTGGAGGGCACCGGCCGTCCGGAGGCCGCGGTCCAGGAGGTCCTGGCGGCGGAGAGCGCGCGCCGCTTCGACCTGGCGGCCGGCCCGCTTTTCGTCAGCAGGCTGGTCAGATTCGCCGACGAGGAGTACGCCCTCGTCCTCTCCCTGCACCACATTGTGGTTGACGCGGCCTCCGCCACCGTCCTTGCCCGCGACCTGTCCTCCCTCTACCGCGCCGAACTCGACGGAACCGCCCCCGGTCTGCCCGCGCTGACCTGGAGCTACGCCGACTACGCCAGGGAGCAGGCAGCGTCCCTGGACAGCCCCAAGACTGCCGAGGACCTGAGCTACTGGCTCCGCACGCTCGGCGGTGACCTGCCCGTACTGGACCTGCCCACCGACCGGCCGCGGTTCGCGACGATGACATCCAACGGCCGGGCGGTCTTCCGCACCCTCGACGGGGAACTCTCCCGGCAGCTGCGGGAACTGAGCCGCACTCACCGGAGCACCCTGTTCATGACCCTGCTCGCCGGGTACGCGGCGATGCTGCACCGGGTCACAGGGCAGGAGGACATCGTCATCGGCACACCGGTCTCCGACCGGCCTCAGCGGGCCGAGGACCTGCTCGGATTCTTCGTCAACACCCTCGCGCTGCGCTTCGACCTCGCTGGCGATCCCTCGTTCGACACGCTGCTGGACCGGGTGCGAACCGTCGCTCTCGACGCGTACGACCACGCCGATGTGGCGTTCGAGACGGTGGTACGCGAGCTCGCCCCGCCACGGGCGGCAGACCGTACCCCGGTGTTCCAGGTGCTCGCCGAGTTCCAGCGCAGCGAACCGTTCCACTTCGAGCTGCCCGGCATCGCGGCCACACCGCTGGACGCCGGTCCGGACAAGGCCCTGACGGATCTCACCATCTACTTCACCGACCAGCCGCAGGGAATCCGCTGCCACCTGGAGTACAACACCGACCTGTTCGACCCGGACACCGTAGAGCGGTTCTTCACTACCTTCCGGGACCTGCTGGCGGCGGCCGTTGACACACCCGAGGCACCATTGTCCCGGCTCGCCGCTGCGGCCGCCGACGGGGAGCCTGTACCGGAATGCTGGCAGCGTGGCCCGTCCCGTGCGCTTCCGGACACCGCCGTCCATGAGCTGGTCGCCCGGCAGGCCGCCGCGGCCCCGGACCGCACGGCCGTGATCAGCGGCGAAACCGTGCTGACCTACCATGAACTGGACGAGCGTGCGGAGCAACTGGCCGCTGTCCTCCAGGAACGGCAAGCGGAGGGCGGCGCTGTTGACACGGTGGCCCTGTGGCTGCCCCGCTCCGCCGACCTCGTTGTGGCCATGCTCGCGGTACTCAAGGCGGGCCGCGCGTACGTGCCGCTCGACCCCTCCCTCGGCCGGTCGCGCGCCGAGCAGGTGATCGCCGAGTCCGGGGCTCGGATCGTGGTGTCGACGCCGGCCGAGGCGGCCGCGCTGGCGTTGCCCGGCGGAGTGACCGCCGTGACACCCGATGCCACCCCGGGGCGCACCTCCCGTGCCGCGGCAGCCAACGGCGGTGAGGCTCTGTGCTGCGTCATCTACACCTCCGGCAGCACGGGCACACCCAAGGGCGTCGCAGTGCCGCACCGCAGCGTCGTCGACCTGTGTCAGTGGCACCACCGGCGATTCGCCTTCACCACGGCCGACCGCAGCGCCGTTGTCTGCAGCCAGAGCTTCGATGCCTCGATACTGGAGATCTGGCCGGCGCTGACCGCGGGTGCCTCGGTCACCGTCGTCGACGAGACGGTCCGCAAGGACCCGCTCGCTCTGGCCCGGTGGTACGCCGGGCAGGGCGTCACCTTCTCCATCCTGCCCACGTCCCTGGGCGAGGCGGTGCTGCAGCTGCCGTCCGGCGACCAGCCGCCGCTGCGTCACCTGCTCCTGGGCGGCGACGTGTTGCGCACCCGGCCGCAGCCAGAGGCACCGTACGAGACAGTGAACGTGTACGGGCCCACTGAGGTCACTGTGCTGTGCACGGCGGAGACCGTGACCCCTCAGGCCGAGGGCCCTCGCTCAGCTGGTGAGGCGATCGCGATCGGCCGCCCGGTCGACAATGTGCGCCTGCGCGTGGTCGACGAGTCGGGCAGGCCGGTGCCGGTCGGGACCGTGGGGGAGCTGTTCGTCGGCGGCCCGGGCGTGACCCTCGGCTACCTGTACCGGCCCGAACTCACCGAGGAGCGCTTCCTACCGACCCCGGACAGCGGCCCGGCCGACCGCTGGTACCGTACGGGCGACCTGGTGCGCTGGACCACGGACGGAAAGCTCGAGTTCCGCGGCCGGACCGACGACCAGGTGAAGATCCGCGGTTTCCGGATCGAGCCGGAGGAAGTCTCCCGCGTGCTCAACGGCCTGGACGACGTGCGCGAGGCGGCTGTGCTGGCCCGCTGCAGCGAACGGGGCGAGGCCTATCTCGCCGCCTACGCTGTCCCCGCCGACCCGGTCGGCGAAGCCACCGACGACCGGAAGGCGTTCGCCGACCTTATGTCCGACGAACTGGCCGCCAGGCTGCCGGAGTACCTCGTGCCGCGCGCCTGGCGGGTCCTCGCCGGACTGCCCCTGACTGGCAACGGCAAGCTGGACCGCTCGCAGTTGCCGGCGCCCGACCTCGTCATTGCGGCACCGCACCGAGAGCCGGGTGCCACTGGTGAGGAGACCGAGGCCGAACGTCGTCCGGACATCGAGCGTCGGGTACGGGAGCTCTGGGCGGCCGAGTTCGCCATCGACGCCGAGGGCATCGGGGCGGATGTTTCATTCTTCGACCTGGGCGGCCACTCGATCACCGCGATGCGGCTGGTCAACCGGGCCCGGGAGGAATTCGGCACTGAGTACCCGATGGTGCGGTTCTACGAGGAGCCAACGCTGCGGGCCATGTCGGCCTACCTGTCCGGAGAGGCAGGGGGACTTGGACGATCCGCGGCCGACGGCGTCACCGGAACCGTCGAGCGCCGGGCGCCCGCCACCGAGCAGCAGGCCCGCTTTGCCTGGGCGCACGCCCGTCATGCCCTCCCGCAGGTCTTCAACGTCGCCATGCGGATCACCTTCTCCGGGGACCTGGATGTGGCGGCGTTGCGCACAGCTCTGACCCGGCTCGTACAGCGGCACGAGGGCCTGCGGACCCGCCTCGCCAAGGACGGCAAAGGCTGGCAGCAGGAGGTACTTCGTCCCCGGCCGGTGGACCTGCCCGTCGAGGACCTCACCGCCCGGCCGCCGCGGGAGCGGGATGCCGCCTTGGAGCGGGCCAGTGCCGAGGCCGCGGAGACGCCGCTCGACCCCGCTAGCGGGGTCCCGACGGCTCTTCGCCTGCTGCGCACCGGCGAGAGCACTTGGGTGCTGCTGTTCGCCCTGCACCACGCCGTGTGCGATGGATGGTCCGTCAGCCTGCTGCTGAAGGAACTGGCCGCGCTCTACGGCTCGGCCGTGAGAGGTGTCCCCCACACCCTGCCGCCCGCGCCGTACCAGCCCGTCGCGTATGCACAGTGGCAGCGCGACCACGCCGACGCAGCCGTCGACGAGCGGAAGCTGGAGTTCTGGCTGCGCCAGCTGGACGGCGTGCCCTTCGGGGTCAACCTGCCGCTGGACCGGCCACGGCCAAAGGCCGCGAGCGGGCAGGGCGGTACCGTGATGTTCACCGTGCCGGCCGAGGTGCGTACCGCTGTGGAGCAGCTGGCCAGACAGCAGGGCACGACCCCCTTCGTGGTCACAGCAGCGGCCCTGGGCCGGATGCTGTCGCAGAAGTCCGGGCAGCCGGACGTCCTGTTCAACATCTCCTACGCCAACCGTGAGCGCCGCGCGTTCGAGTCGCTCGTGGCTTGTACAACCACGGGGTTCGCACTCCGGGTGCGCAGTAGCGCGGCCAGCTCCTTTGCCGCTTTGACGGACCAGGTCGCCCGTACCACGGTGGAGTGCATCGACGAGGCCATGCCGGCACGCCGGATCGCCCCGGTGATGCGGGAACGGAAAGGCATCGCCATGCCGGACCAGCTGGCCGTCGGCTTCGCCTACCAGAGCTCGCTGGAGGCCGACATCGAATTGCCCGGGCTGACCACAGCTGTCGAGGACCTCGCCCCTGCCGCGTCCCGGACGGAGCTCACCCTCGGGCTCGTACCGGCCGGGGACGTACTCGCGGGCTTTGTGGAGTACTCGGCCGACCTGTGGGACCGCGCGACTATCGAGGAGTGGGGCCGCGACTACGTCGAGCTTCTGCGGAAGGAAGTCCGGCAGACTCACGGCGACTGATCGGCTGAAGGTCGGGGTCCACCGGGCCCCGACCGCCCGCCTGTCTGGGACAGAGCCGTCCGGGAAGACTGGTAGCTGATCCGACGGAGCCGTCCGCTGGCCGCGAATCTCATCAAGCCAATAGCTCCAGCACCCGGTCAGCTTGCCGTTCCACCGCGCCAGGAGGATTCCTCGGGTGCTCCGTTTCCTCGTTCGCCAGCAGGAACAGCCAGACCAGGGCAAGCAGTCGGCGGCTCTCCCGCAGGCGTGTGGTCTCTGCGGGGGAAAGCTCGAATTGCTCCAGGAAGGCTGAGACGTCAAGCGGGTGCTCCACCCAACTGCCCACGTGTTCGATGATTTCCGCGAGCTCGAAGGCACGATCGCTCATCGCCGACAATGGCTTCGACGTCGACTGGAAACTGTGGCAGGCCGACTACGCCAAGTGCGGCCCCTGCAGGCCGGGCTCGAACTGCCACTAACCCGTCACTGACGATCAGGCCCAGGGACGC
>NZ_QUAC01000478.1 GCF_003389455.1 Streptomyces inhibens
GTCCGGGCCGGACGCGGAGGCGGCGGCCGCCGCGGCCGCGACCGCGGACTCCGGCAGCGGCGCCGAGAGGATCGCGGCGATCTCGGGGCGCGGTACGGGCGGCGGCGCGCAGGGCCCGCCGAGCTCCTTGGCACGTACGGCGCGGGTGATCCAGGCCCGGTCCAGCACCCGCCGCTCATCGGCCTCGGCGACCAGGTCCTCGGACTGGTTGTAGTCGCCGTCCGCGGCCTGTACGGCCCACAGGTGGACGGCGACGCCGTGCTCCTTCGCCGACATCAGGCCGGGCAGCAGATCGCCGTCGCCGGTGACCAGCACGATGTCGGAGCAGGCGCGGTTACGGGCGAGTTCGGTCAGCTCGGCGTGCATGGCGGCGTCCACGCCCTTTTGCGCCCAGCGGCCGTCGCTGCGGGTCAGGGCGCCCAGCCGGACGGTGACCCGGGACATCACGCGCAGCCGGCGGTGCTCGGGCTGCGGGACGCGGTCGGGGGCGCCGTCGAACCAGTAGATCCGCAGCAGCGGGCGTTCGGTGTCCGCCTCGGCGCGCTGGCGCAGGCCCTGGATGAGCGCGGCGTGATCGACGGTGATCCGGGAACGTGCGGGCTCTCCGGCGAGCAGGCTCGCAGCGGCCCCGAGCAAATACCCGGCGTCCACCAGGACGACACAGCGATCCACGATCCACCCTCTTCCCTGAGGTGCTGAAGTCCGGTCGCCCCCCGGCTCGGCCCGTGGCACGAGTTCTCTTCGGCTTCCTTCGAGTCTGCCCGACCGCACGGGCGTTATCTGCCCGAACTCGATCATCGGCGTGGCGGATTCGGCGGGGATCCCGGGTACAGCGCGTGATCGGCCGTTTTACGCACGGTAATTGTCCGAAATGCAGGCTTCTGTCCGGCATGTAAGTCTGGTCCCGGCCCAGATCCCAGATTCCCCCTCAGGAGGCAACGGTCATGGCCAAGGACAAGAAGCAGAACCGCAGTCAGCAGCAGAAGGCTTCCGCGGCCGAGCGCAGCCAGCAGGAGGCCCAGAAGTCGTCCATGGAGGCGCAGGCCAAGTCCGCTGCCACAGGATCCCCCTCAGACCTCGCCCGCAAGAACCGCGAGCGCCGGTTCGGCCACAACTGACTTGTCCCGCAGATGAGTTGAGGGGCGCGTCCACTACGGGCGCGCCCCTCGGGGTAACTAGGGCCTGTCCGATGGGTCAGCGGTTCACCGCGGGGTCAGCCCGCCAGGCAGGACGGGCCGAGCAGCACCTTCAGATCGCCGAACAGCGACGGGTCGGGCGTGACCCGGTGACGGTCGAGTCGGAGCACGGTCGTCTTGCGCGCCCCCTGGAGCTTGATCCGCACCTCCGTGGAGCCGCGGTGGCTGCTGAGCACCTCACCGAGCTTCTCGACCATCGGCGGGGTGACCTTGACCGTCGGAATGGTGATCGTCACCGGGGCGTTGGTACCGGCCTCGGAGAGATCGGGGACCATCATCTCCATGGCGACCAGGCGCGGGATGTCCTCGCGCTTGTCCAGACGGCCCTTGACGAAGACCACGGTGTCCTCGACGAGTTGGGTGGACACCAGCTGGTAGGTCGCCGGGAAGAACATGCAGTCGATGGAGCCGGCCAGGTCCTCGACGGTGGCGATGGCCCAGGCGTTGCCCTGCTTGGTCATCTTGCGCTGAAGACCGGAGATGATGCCGCCGATCGTGACGATCGAGCCGTCCGAATAGTCGCCGCCGGTCAGCTGGGCGATGGCGGCGTCCGCCTTGTCGGACAGTACGTGTTCCAGGCCGAAGAGCGGGTGGTCGGAGACGTAGAGACCGAGCATCTCGCGCTCCTGGGCGAGCAGATAGGTCTTGTCCCACTCGATGTCCGAGAACTCGACGTCCAGACCGAAGCCGGGGCCCTCGTCGGCGCTGTCGTCGCCCATGCCGCCGAAGAGGTCGAACTGCCCCTCGGCCTCCTTGCGCTTGACCTGGACGACGTTGTCGATCATCGGTTCGTAGTGCGCCATCAGGCCCTTGCGGGTGTGGCCCATCTCGTCGAAGGCACCGGCCTTGATCAGTGACTCGGTGGTGCGCTTGTTGCAGACGACCGCGTCGACCTTGTCGAGGTAGTCGGGGAAGGAGAGGTACTTCCCCTTCGCCTTGCGGCAGCGGATGATCGAGTCGACCACGTTCTGACCGACGTTACGGACCGCGGTGAGGCCGAAGAGGATCACGTCGTCGCCCTGGGCGGCGAAGTTCGCCTCGGACTCGTTGACGTTGGGCGGCAGCACCTTGATACCCATGCGGCGGCATTCGTTCAGATAGACCGCCGACTTGTCCTTGTCGTCGCGCACGGAGGTCAGCAGCGCGGACATGTACTCGGCCGGGTAGTTGGCCTTGAGGTAGGCGGTCCAGTAGGTGACCAGGCCGTACGCGGAGGAGTGCGCCTTGTTGAAGGCGTAGCCGGCGAACGGGACCAGGACGTCCCACAGGGCCTGGATCGCCTGGTCGGAGAAGCCGTTCTTCTTCGCGCCCTCCTGGAACAGGACGAAGTTCTTCGCCAGCTCCTCGGGCTTCTTCTTGCCCATGACGCGGCGCAGGATGTCGGCCTCGCCGAGAGAGTACCCGGCGATGATCTGGGCGGCCTTCTGCACCTGCTCCTGATACACGATGAGGCCGTAGGTCAGGCCGAGCGTCTCCTTCAGAGGCTCTTCGAGCTCCGGGTGGATCGGCGTGATCTCCTGGCGGCCGTTCTTGCGCTCCGCGTAGTTCGTGTGCGAGTTCATGCCCATCGGGCCCGGCCGGTAGAGGGCCGAGACGGCGGAAATGTCCTCGAAGTTGTCGGGCTGCATCTGGCGGAGCAGCGAGCGCATCGGGCCGCCGTCGAACTGGAAGACGCCGAGGGTGTCGCCGCGGCAGAGCAGTTCGAAGGTCTTGGGGTCGTCCAGCGGGAGCGAGAGCATCTCCAGCTCGACGCCCTTGTTGGCCTTCACCATCTTGACGGCGTCGTCCATGATGGTCAGGTTGCGCAGGCCCAGGAAGTCCATCTTCAGCAGGCCGAGCGACTCGCACTGGGGGTAGTCCCACTGCGTGATGGTCACGCCGTCCGTGTGCCGCACCCAGATCGGGGCGTGGTCGACGATGGGCTCGCTGGACATGATCACGCCGGCCGCGTGCACACCCATCTGCCGGACCAGGCCCTCGACGCCCTTGGCGGTGTCGATGACCTTCTTCACGTCCGGTTCGTTCTCGTACATCCCCCGGATCTCGCCCGCCTCGCTGTAGCGCGGGTGCTTGGGGTCGGTGATGCCGCTGAGGTCGATGCCCTTGCCGAGGACGTCGGCGGGCATGGCCTTGGTGAGGCGGTCGCCCATCGCGTACGGGTAGCCGAGGACGCGCGCGGAGTCCTTGATGGCGTTCTTGGCCTTGATCTTGCCGTAGGTGCCGATCATGGCGACCTTGTCGGCGCCGTACTTCTCCGTGACATACCGGATCACTTCGACGCGCCTGCGCTCGTCGAAGTCGATGTCGACATCGGGCATGGAGACGCGCTCGGGGTTGAGGAACCGCTCGAAGATCAGCCCGTGCGTGATCGGGTCGAGGTCGGTGATGCCCATGGCGTACGCGACGATCGAACCGGCCGCGGAGCCTCGGCCGGGGCCGACCGCGATGCCGTTGTTCTTGGCCCACATGATGAAGTCGGCGACCACGAGGAAGTAGCCGGGGAACCCCATCTGGATGATGATGTCCATCTCGTACTCGGCCTGCTTCTGCCGGTCTTCGGGGACGCCGCCCGGGTAGCGGCGCTCCATGCCGACCCGGACCTCCTCCTGGAACCAGGTGACCTCGGTGAAGCCCTCGGGGATGTCGAACTTCGGCATCAGGTCGCGCTTTTCGAACATGCCGGTGGTGTCGATCTGCTCGGCGACCAGGAGGGTGTTTCGGCAGCCCTCCTGCCAGGCGTCCGAGGAGTCGATGGCGTACATCTCGTCCGTGGACTTGAGGTAGTAGCCCGTGCCGTCGAAGCGGAAGCGGTCCGGGTCGGAGAGGTTCTTACCGGTCTGGATGCACAGCAGGGCGTCGTGCGCCGTGGACTCGTGGGCGTAGGTGTAGTGCGAGTCGTTGGTGACCAGCGGCGGGATGCCGAGTTCCTTGCCGATCTTCAGGAGGTCCTCGCGGACCCGGCGCTCGATCTCGATGCCGTGGTCCATCAGCTCCAGGAAGTACCGGTCCTTGCCGAAGATGTCCTGATACTCACCCGCGGCCTTGCGCGCCTCGTCGTACTGCCCCAGCCGCAGCCGGGTCTGCAGTTCGCCGGAGGGGCAGCCGGTGGAGGCGATCAGGCCCTCGGACCACTGGGCGATGGTCTCCTTGTCCATCCGCGGCCACTTCTGCAGCCAGCCCTCCGCATACGCGTCCGAGGACAGCCGGAAGAGGTTGTGCAGACCGGTCTTGTTCGCCGCCCAGATCGTCTTGTGCGTATAACCACCCGAACCTGAGACGTCATCGCGCTTCTGGTGCGGCTGGCCCCACTGGACCTTGCGCTTGTTGCGCCGCGACTCCGGCGCCACATACGCCTCGATCCCGATGATCGGCGTCACCCCGGCCTTCTTCGCCGTATGGAAGAAGTCGTACGCGCCGTGGAGGTTGCCGTGGTCGGACATGGCGATATGCGTCATGCCCATCTCGTTGCACGCCGCGAACATGTCCTTCAGCCGCGCCGCACCGTCCAGCAGTGAGTACTGGGTATGGACGTGCAGGTGCGTGAACGGCGGCTTGGCCACGGCGGAGGACCTCCGGAAAACAGTCGGCGGCTGGGGGCACCTCCCGGCGGTGGCCGGGAGGTGAGACGGTCTTGAAGTCTACGACTCCCGACCGACAATCGCGGGTACGCAGGTGACGCTCGCGGGGCACTCACGAGTAGCCTCGCCCGTTGTCAGTGGCAGATCGGCGACCGATGATCTGCCACGTATCTCCGTACCATCTTCCGCACCTCAGGAGGCACCCAGCGATGCCGTCCCAGCACGCCCCGGCACAGGACGCCGCGCAGCGCGGCGAGGAGATCCTCGCCGTTTTCGACACCGCCTTCGGAGAGCTGCTCGCCGCCGACCCCGCGGCCTTCCGCGTGAAATTCCGGAAGATGGCCGCCTCCGCCTTCGCCTTCTACCGGGGCACGGCGTGCCTGTTCTACCGGGACCTGGAGGCGCTGGCCACGGCGGACGGCGGTGCCAAGGACCGCGGCCCGTATCTGGACGAGCGGACCGGCCGGGTGTGGATCCACGGCGATCTGCACGCCGAGAACTTCGGCACGTACATGGACTCCACGGGCCGGCTGATCTTCAACGTCAACGACTTCGACGAGGCGTACGTCGGACCGTTCACCTGGGACCTCAAGCGGTTCGCCGCCTCGATCGCGCTGATCGGCTACGCCAAGGCGCTCAGCGACGAGCAGATCACCGACCTGGTGCGCACCTACGCCGCCGCCTACCGGGAGCGCATCCACGCGCTGGCCTCCGGGGCGAAGAGGGCCGACAAGGACGCAGTACCGCCCTTCACACTGGACACCGCCGAGGGCCCGCTGCTGGACGCGCTGCGCGACGCCCGCTCGCTGACCCGCTTCGGGCTGCTGGACTCGATGACGGAGATCCGCGACTTCGAGCGGCGCTTCGCGGCGGGCGGCGGCAGCGTCGAGCTGGACGCGGCCACCCGCTACAAGGTGCTCGCCGCCTTCGACGGCTATCTGGAGACGCTGCCGGAGTCGAGCCTGGACCGTCCGGACTCCTACCGGGTCAAGGATGTGGTGGGCCGGCGCGGTATCGGCATCGGCTCGGCCGGTCTGCCGTCGTACAACATCCTTCTGGAGGGCAACAGCGATGCCCTGGAGAACGATGTGGTGATCTACATGAAGCAGGCGCAGACCCCGGCGGTCTCCCGGCACATCACCGATCCGCAGGTCCGCGGCTACTTCCAGCACGAGGGCCACCGCACGGTCATCTCGCAGCGCGCCCTCCAGGACCACGCCGACCCGTGGCTGGGCTGGACCGAGCTGGACGGCGCGGGCCAGCTGGTCGCCGAGATCTCGCCGTACGCGGTCGATCTGGACTGGTCGGACATCGACGACCCGGAGGAGATCGCCGCGGTCGTGGCCGATCTGGGCCGGGCCACCGCGACCATGCACGCCGCCGCGGACGACGAGAGCGGCCACTCCCTGGTGCCGTTCTCGACGGAGCGGGCCATCGACGCGGCCATCGCGGCCGACGAGACCGGCTTCGCGCCGCTGCTGGTGGACTTCGCGCACTCCTACGGCGCCCGCGCCCGCGGCGACCACCAGATCTTCGTGGACCTCTTCCGCAACGGCCGGATCCCGGGCCTGTAAGGGCCGAGGACCCCAGAGGCGGGGGCGCCCGATGATTCCCGTACGCACCGGTTTTTCCGGTACGCAGGGCTTCGGGCCCCCTTAGCCGCCCCTTATCCCGGCCCATGGCACACTCGGCTGCAATGGACATCTCGGCGGCACACCTGCGGGCACTGCGCGCAGCGCTCTTCACGGCGCTGTGCGTCACGCTGTCCTCGGCGTCCCATGTGCTGCTGTCCCATATGCCGCTGCCGCTGACCACCGTCGCCGCGCTCTCGGCCGCCGTCTTCGTCATCGCCTACGCGCTGGCCGGCCGGGAGCGGAGCTACGGCCGGATCGCGGCGCTGCTGGTCCCCCTGGAGCTGGCCGCCGACACGGTCTTCAGCATCGGCCAGCACACCTGTTACGGGGAGGCCGGCGGCCCGGTCACCGGCCCGCTGCGCTCGCTGGGCGTGGATCTGCTCTGCGGCGGCGGCGACATCGGCGCCCCGTTGATGCGACTGTCCGGGGACGACACCGCACCCACACCCGCCTCGGCCTGGCTGCTGCTGCTCGCGGCGCATCTGGCCATCGGGCTGCTGGCGGCCGGCTGGCTGCGCCGCGGTGAGGCCGCATTTACCCAGCTGCTGGGAGCGGTGGCCGGCTTCGCCTTCCGTCCGCTGCTGATCGCCGTCGCGGTCATCGGCGCCACCGCCGCCCCGCGCCGCCCGGCGCCCGCCCCCGTACGGACCGGGCACACCGCCCGCACCGTCCCCCTGCTCGTGCACTGTGTCGTCCGCCGTGGGCCGCCCTGCACGCTCGCTGCGTAGGCCTCCGGCCCCGCAGCAGGCGTACGCCCGCGGTGCGCGCGTACGCCCCCGCCAGGACGCACCTCCCTTCCCACGGATTCCCACGGAGCAGGAACAGCCATGAGCAACCGCAACAACCAGGCCAACAAGCAGGCAGCCCGCGAGCGGCTGCGCGCCGAGCGTGAGCGGCAGGCGAAGAAGGAGCGGGTCCGCCGGCAGCTGACCGTCGGCGGTGCGATCGTCGGCGTGCTGGCGATAGCCGGCGGCATCGCCGTGGCGGTCGCCAACACGGGCGGCGGCAGCGACTCCGCCGCCACCGCGGCCGCGGGCAGCGACGTCTGGGCGAAGGCCGCGAAGGCCAACCTCGTCAAGCCCGCCAACACCACCGGCGCCAAGGGCACCACCATCGTCATCGGCAAGCCGAATGCCAAGAACACCCTGAGCCTCTTCGAGGACCCGCGCTGCCCCGGCTGCGCGGGCTTCGAGCAGAACGTCGGGGAGACCGTCGAGAAGGACATCAAGGACGGCAAGTACAAGGCGTCCTACCACCTCGGCACGTTCCTCGACGCCAACCTCAAGGGCACCGGCTCCAAGAACGCGCTCAGCGCGCTGGGCGCCGCCCTCAACGTCAGCTCGGACGCCTTCCTGAAGTACAAGTACGCGCTGTACTCGAAGGAGTACCACCCCGAGGAGACCGGCCCGGACAAGTTCGCCGACGACAGCTACCTGATCAAGGTCGCCGACACCATCCCGGCGCTCAAGGGCAACGCCGCCTTCCAGAAGGCCGTCAAGTCCGGCACGTACGACCGCTGGGCGCTGGAGATGTCCACCGAGTTCAACTCGCACAAGGAAGTCACCAGCACCCCGACCGTCAAGGTCAACGACACCGTGATCGGCACGGACAGCCCGCAGGGCAAGGTCGCGCCGTCCTCCCTGGCCGAGTTCACCTCCATGGTCGACAAGGAACTGAAGCACTGAGCAACGCAGGGCACTGACGCGGGCGATGGCCCGCCCCGGCCGGCGTGCGGACCGCACGCCGGCCGATGCCAAATCTTGACTCCGCCTTGTGCCGTGCACATGGCAGACTCCCGCCCATGCAGGCGACGGGAGTGCGCCCGGGGGCCCGGCCGACGGCCGCGCCGGGGGCCGAACTCAGGGCGGTGCGGGCGGCGTTGTTCACCGCGCTGTGCACCACCCTGTCGGCGACCTCCCATGTGCTGCTCTCGCGCGCCCCGCTGCCGCCGGTGACGGTCGCCGCGATCTGCGCCGGCATCTTCGCCGCGGCCTATGCGCTGACCGGCCGGGCGCGTGGCTACGGCGCCTTCGCCGCGCTTCTGGTGCCGCTGGAGCTGGCCGCCGACACCGTCTTCACCGCCGGACAGCACACCTGTTACGGCCGGGCCGGCGGCCCGGTCACCGGCCCGCTGCACTCCGTCGGCGTCGATCTGCTGTGCCGGGGCGGCGAGTTGGGCACCCCGCTGGCGCGGATGGCCGCCCATCCCTCCGCACCGTTGCCGCCGGCCGTCCCGGCGGCCGCCCCCTGGCTGCTGCTCGCCGCCCATCTCGCGGTCGGCCTGCTCGCCGCCGGCTGGCTGCACCGCGGGGACGCCGCCCTGGACGCGCTGCTGCGGGCGGCCGCGGCGGCCACGTTCCGTCCGCTGCTGACCGCGGTCACGCTCGTCACGGCCGCGCTCACCCGGCCCCGCCGGCAGATCCGCCCCCTGCACCCGCTCCCGCCGGCCCGCCCGCTCCCCCTCCTCGTGCACTGCGTACGGCGCCGCGGCCCGCCCTGCCCGTCCGCCGCCTGACCAGCCCGTACGAGCCACCACGGACCCCGAGGGGGATCACCCATGAGCAACCGCAACAGCCAGACCAGCAAGACGGCAGCCCGTGAACGCATCCGCGCCGAGCGCGAACGCCAGAAGAAGAAGGAGAAGCTGCGCCGCCAACTCGTCGTGGCGGGCGTGGTGATCGGCGCACTGGCGTTGGCCGGCGGCATCGGCTTCGCCGTGATGAAGGCCAACGAGCCGACGGGCTGGGAGGCCGCCAAGGAGGCCGAGCTCGTCGCCCCTGCGCACACCCAGGGCAAGAACGGCACCGAGATCCTGATAGGTGACAAGAACGCCAAGGAGACCCTGGAGGTCTTCGAGGACGTCCGCTGCCCGGCGTGTGCGGCCTTCGAGCAGAGCAGCGGCAAGGCCCTGCTCAAGGACATCGAGGACGGCCGGTACAAGGTCCGCTTCACCATGTACACCTTCATCGACGGCATGTCGGGCGGCGAGGGCTCGAAGAACGCGCTGAGCGCGCTCGGCGCGGCGCTGAACGTCAGCCCGGAGGCGTTCTTGAAGTACAAGGCGGCGCTGTACTCCGCCAAGTACCACCCCGACGAGCGCGAGGACCTCTACGCCAAGGACTCCGAGCTGCTCAAGGTCGCCGGCGAGGTGCCCGAGCTGAAGAACAACAAGGCGTTCGCCACGGCGGTCAAGAAGGGCACCTACGACCGCTGGACGATGGACATGACCGCGCTGTTCGGCCGTAAGGGCGTCAAGGGCACGCCCAACTTCCGGCACGGCGACAAGAAGCTGGTGATGGCCCCGGTCCCACAGCGGCAGATGACGCAGGCGCAGTACAACCAGCTCGCCGAGGCCAACTTCAAGAAGATGATCGACAAGGAGTTCGGCCCGGCGAAGGGGACCGCGGGGCAGGGCTCGGGCAAGGACTCGGGCAAGAGCGACAGCAAGGGCGAAGGCGGCGCGAAGGGCATCCGCGAGGGCGAAAAGGACCCCTCGGGCGCGCACTGAGTGCCGTAAGGGCAACGGGAGGGCGAATTCTCGGAATTCCCCGGGAACCGCCCTCCCGAAGCCACTTACCGGCCAGTAAGGTGATCGGCCGTGACCGATCATGACCAGATCTCGCGCCGCACTGCCGTTACGGCCGTAGCCGCCACCGCCGCACTTCTGCCGTTCGCCGGCGCCGCCACCGCGCACGCCCAACAGGCCCCGGACCAGGGCCGGTTCTTCCAGCACGGCGTCGCCTCCGGTGATCCGCTCCCGGACGGCGTCCTGCTGTGGACCCGGGTCACGCCGACCCCGTCGGCCACCCCGGGCTCCGGCCGCGGACCGGCCACCAAGGTGAGCTGGGAGGTGGCGAGCGACCAGGGCTTCGCCACCGTCGTCACCCGGGGCACCGTGACCACCTCGGCGGCCGCCGACCACACCGTCAAGGCGGACGTCCGCGGCCTGCGCCCGGCCACCCCCTACTACTACCGCTTCACCGTCGACGGGCAGCACTCCCCCGTCGGCCGCACCCGCACCGCACCCGCGCACGACGCCGCGGCCGGCAACGTCCGCTTCGGCGTGGTCTCCTGCGCCAACTGGGAGTCCGGCTACTTCTCGTCGTACCGGCACCTGGCGGCCCGTACGGACCTGGACGCGGTGCTGCACCTCGGCGACTACCTCTACGAGTACAAGTCCGGCGAATTCCCCGACTTCACGTACGTCGTCCGCCCGCACTCCCCCGCCCATGAGCTGCTCACGCTCGCCGACTACCGCATCCGGCACGGCGTCCACAAGACCGACCCGGACGCGCTGGCCATGCACGCCGCCCACCCGGTCATCGCCATCTGGGACGACCACGAGTTCGCCGACAACGCCTGGAAGGGCGGCGCGGTGAACCACACGCCGGGCACCGAGGGCTCCTGGTCCGCGCGGATGGCCGCCGCGAAGCAGGCGTACTTCGAGTGGATGCCGGTGCGGCCCTCCATCGCCGGCACCACCTACCGCAGGCTGCGCTTCGGCACCCTCGCCGATCTGCATCTGCTGGATCTGCGCTCGTTCCGCGACGAGCAGGCCAAGCCGGGCAGCGGCGCGGTCGACGACCCGAGCCGGACGATCACCGGGCGGGCCCAACTGGACTGGCTCAAGGCCGGCCTCACCCGCTCGGACACCGCCTGGCGGCTGGTCGGCACCTCGGTGATGGTCTCGCAGGTCGCGTTCGGCTCCATACCCGCGCATCTGCTCGGCCCGCTCGCCGAGATCCTCGGCATCCCCAAGGAGGGCCTGGCGGTCAACACCGACCAGTGGGACGGCTACACCGACGACCGGCGCGAGCTGCTCGGCCACCTCAGCGACCGCGGTATCGACAACACCGTGTTCCTGACCGGCGACATCCATATGGCCTGGGCCAACGATGTACCGCTCCAGGCGGCGACCTACCCCGCCACCCGGCCGGTGGCGACGGAGTTCGTGGTCACCTCCGTCACCTCCGACAATGTGGACGACTTCCTGCATGTCGCCCCGCACACCATCTCGCTGGCCGGTGTCGCCGCCATCAGGGCCGCCAACCGGCATGTGAAATGGCTGGACATGGACTCGCACGGCTACAGCGTCCTGGACGTCAACGCCGAGCGTACGCAGATGGACTACTTCGGCATCTCGGACAAGACGGACCCGAACGCCACCAGCAAGCTGCTGCGCTCGTACCGCACCCGGTCCGGCAGCCAGCAGGTGGAGCGGGCGGACCAGCCGGTGGGCTGACACCCACCGGCCTCACCGGCCGCACCGGCACCGACAGCCCCGCCTGCCCGCGGTGCTACAGCTCGGCGAGGAACCCCAGCGCCACCTTCCAGGCGCTCTCCGCCGCCTGTTCGTCGTAGTCCGGCAGATCGGGGTCGGTGAACAGATGGCCGGCGCCGGCGTAGCGGAAGACCTCTACGTCCGCGCCGGCTCTGCGCATCTGCAGATACCAGGCGTTCAGCCAGTCGTGCGGCTCGTACGGGTCCGGGTCGGCGACATGCAGCTGCACCGGCAGCTCGTCGGCGACGGTGCCCTCCGCGATGTCGGAGGTGCCGTGCAGCAGAAGCAGTCCGCGGGTCTTCTCGTCGCCCAGTGCGAGGTTCTGGGCGACCGAGCCGCCGAAGGAGAAACCGGCGTAGACCAGACCGCGGTCGGAGTACGGCGCGACGGCCGTGATGGCGCGCTTGAGCAGCTCCTCCTTGCCGATCTCGTCCTTGATCACGATGCCGTCCGGCACCGATTCGGCGGTCCGGCCGTCGAACAGATCGGGGACGATCACCTCGTGTCCCGCGGCGCGCAGCCGGTCCGCGGCGGCGTGCACCGCGGGGCGCAGCCCGCACACCGAATGGAACAGGGCAATCGTCAAAGGCCCGCTGGCCGCGGGCTCGGTGGAGGCCGGCACTGCATCACTTCCCTGGGTCGGATCGTTCTGGCCCCATCGTGCCATTTACGGGCGAGGGGACCGGGTAGCAGCACACCACGGCGTATCTCACCCGAGGAGGAATCCGTGTCCCTGGAGGACGTGCTGCGTCCCGTCGTCGTGGTCGGCGGCTCGCTCGTCATCACACTCGTCCTGGTCTGGCTCGCCGACCGCGCACTGTGCCGGATCGATGCCGCCCACCCGGAGACCCCGCTGTGGGGGCTGCTGCGCCGCTGCCGGATACCGCTGCAAGTGGCGCTCTGCGCGGCCCTGTTGCGCGGCTCGTACGACGAGACCGGGCTGAAGATCGTCGAGGAGCACGCGGACGGGATCGGCCGGGCGCTGAGCCTGGTCCTGATAGCGGCCACCGCCTGGCTGGTCGTACGGGCCGCGGCGGCGATCGTCGAGTCGTCGTACTCGCGCTATGCGGCGGGCGCCCGGGACGCGGCGCGGGTGCGGCGGGTGCGGACCCAGGTGACGCTGATCCAGCGGGTGGTGACGGCCGTGGTGATCGTCGTCGCGGCCGCCTCGATGCTGCTGACGTTCCCCGCGATGCGGGCGGTCGGCACGTCCATGCTGGCGTCGGCCGGGCTGCTGGGCATCGTCGCCGGTATCGCCGCCCAGTCCACCCTCGGCAACCTCTTCGCGGGGCTGCAGATCGCCTTCGGCGACATGGTGCGGATCGGGGACACGGTCGTCGTGGACGGCGAGTGGGGCACCGTCGAGGAGATCACCCTGACGTTTCTGACCGTACGGACCTGGGACGAGCGCCGGATCACCATGCCGGTGTCGTACTTCACTGGCAAGCCGTTCGAGAACTGGTCGCGCGGCGGCTCGCAGATGACCGGCACCGTCCTCTTCCACCTCGACCACAGCGCGCCGGTGGAGAAGATGCGCCAGCGCCTGCACGAGATCCTCCAGGAGTGCCCGGACTGGGACGGCCGGTCCTGGAGCCTGGTGGTCACCGACACCACCGCGTCCACGATCGTGGTGCGTGCCCTGGTCACCGCCCGCGACGCGGACACCATATGGACGGTGCGCTGCGAGGTCCGCGAGCGGATGATCGAGTGGCTGCGGACCGAGCATGCCTACGCGCTGCCGCGGATCAGCACCGCGCCGGCACACCTGGAGCTGGACCACGACGCCGTCGGCCGGGGCGAGGACCGTCCGCGGCGCTGAGCCCCCGTCAGAGCGGGCCCGTCACGGCACGGGGCGCAGGCTCCGCATGTCCAGGTGCCGCAGCACCCGGTCCACGACCTCCGGGTCCGCGCCCGGCTCGCTGCGCGCGGCCAGCACCTCGTGCCGGGCGGCCGAGAGCATCTCGTTCTGGATGCGCTGCACCTTCTTCAGCCGGCTGATGCGCTTCTCGAACAGCTCGCGCCGCTCTTCGTCGACGATGTCCGGCGCGATACGGGCGCCGACGTCGTACGCCCGGCGCGCCAGCTGGTCCCTGACCTCCTCGGGCAGCTCCTCGACCTCCATGATCTCCTTCAGCCGCCGCTTGGACGCCTTGATCACCCGGATCGCCAGCTCCCGCTCCAGCGCGTCCACGGCATCGGTGTCGGCCCGCACCCGGAGCTTGCGTACGAGCCAGGGCAGGGTGAGGCCCTGGACGAGGAGGGTGGCGAGCACCACCGAGAAGGCGATGAAGAGGATCTCGTCACGGGCCGGGAAGGCGCTGCCGTCGATGCCGTACGGGATGGCCAGCGCCAGCGCCACCGAGGCCACCCCGCGCATCCCCGACCACCACATGATGAGCGTCTCGCGCCAGCTCATCGGGATGTCCTCGTCGTAGTCGCGGCGCTTGTGCATCCGCTTGGCCAGCCAGGCGGCGGGCAGCAGCCAGACCAGGCGGACGGCGACGACGACCCCGGTGACCGCGGCGCCGGCGCCGAGCAGCTCGCCCCAGCGGCCGGACGCGGCCCCGAGGATGGAGTGCAGTTCCAGGCCGATCAGCCCGAAGGCGACGCCGGTGACTAGGGTGTCGATGACTTCCCAGAAGGTGTATCCGGCGAGCCGGCCCAGCACATCGTCCGCATCGACCGCGTACTCGGCGAGGAACAGCCCGGTGGTGAGCACCGCGAGCACCCCGGACCCGTGGAACTCCTCGGCCAGGACGTACGCGATGAACGGCACCATCAGCGTCAGACCGATCTGCAGCGTCGGGTCGCCGAGCAGCCCCATCACCTTGTTGGCGACCCAGCCGAGCAGCAGGCCGACCACCATGGCGACCGCGGCGGACAGCACCAGCGAGCCGAGCGCGACGGGCACCGAGAAGGTCCCGCTGACCATCGCGGCGAGCGCGACGTGGTAGAGCACGATCGCGGTGACGTCGTTGAAGAGCCCCTCGCCCTCCAGGATCGAGACCAGCCGGCGGGGCAGCCCGAGCTTGCCGGCGACGGCGGTCGCGGCGACCGGGTCGGGCGGTGCCACCAGCGCACCGAGCACCACCGCCGCGGCCAGCGGCATACCGGGCACCACCGCCTGAGCGACGGCGGCGACGACGGCGGTGGTGGCGAAGACCAGCGCGACGGCGAGCAGGAAGATCGGCCGGACGTTGGCCGCGAACTGCCGCCAGGAGGTGCGCTGCACGGCCGCGTAGAGCAGCGGCGGCAGCACCACCGGCAGGATGTACTCGGGCGGGATCTCGACATTGGGCACGAACGGCACCAGCGCCAGGACACCACCGGCGAGGGTCATCAGCACCGGAGACGGCAGCCCCAGCCGGTCGCCGACCGGAACCATGATCACGGCTCCGAGCAGAAGGACGAACATCAGAGCCAGCTGATCCACGGTGGCTACGCTCCGGGGTGGGATTCGAGCACTGTGCCCCAAGCGTGCCATGGCGACCGCGGTTGGCCGCCGTGTCGGCGTCCGTAGCGTTTCAGCACCTCCGCGCACGCCCGCCCGGCCGGCGTCCGCGGTACGTCAGGAGGCCGACGGCCGCCCGCCGGATCAGCCGCTCGCGTCCCGGACGGTGTCCAGGGCGTGCTGCAGATCGTCCGGGTAGGCGCTCTCGAACTCGACCCAGCGCCCGTCGGAGGGGTGCTCGAAGCCCAGCCGGACCGCGTGCAGCCACTGCCGGCCGACGCCGAGCCGCTTGGCGAGGGTGGGGTCCGCGCCGTACGTCAGGTCGCCGACGCAGGGGTGGCGGTGCGCGGCCATGTGCACCCGGATCTGGTGGGTGCGGCCGGTCTCCAGCTTGATGTCGAGCAGGCTGGCCGCACGGAACGCCTCGATGAGGTCGTAGTGCGTGACGGACGGCTTGCCCTCGGCGGTGACCGCCCACTTGTAGTCGTGCTGCGGGTGCCGGCCGATGGGGGCGTCGATGGTGCCGCTCATCGGGTCCGGGTGGCCCTGGACCAGGGCGTGGTAGCGCTTGTCGACCGTACGCTCGCGGAACTGCTGCTTGAGCAGGGTGTAGGCGCGCTCGGACTTGGCGACCGCCATCAGGCCCGAGGTGCCGACGTCGAGGCGGTGCACGATGCCCTGGCGCTCGGCGGCACCGGAGGTGGAGATGCGGTAGCCGGCCGCGGCCAGACCGCCGATGACGGTGGTTCCGCTCCAGCCGGGGCTCGGGTGCGCGGCGACCCCGACCGGCTTGACGATCACGACGATGTCGTCGTCGTCATGCACGATCTCCATGCCCTCGACGGGCTCGGCGACGATCTCCACGGGCGGCGCGGCCTGCGGCATCTCGACTTCCAGCCAGGCGCCGCCGCGCACCCGCTCGGACTTCATCACCTCGGATCCGTCGACCCGGACCTTTCCGGCGGCGGCCAGCTCGGCCGCCTTCGTACGGGAGAAGCCGAACATCCGGGCCAGCGCGGCGTCGACGCGCTCGCCCTCCAGGCCGTCCGGTACGGGCAGGGTGCGGATCTCGGGAATGGTGCTCACCCCACGAGTATGGCAGTTACGCCATGGTGTCCCGCCCGGCGGCCGGGGCCGGGGAGCCCGACGGCCCGTCAGTCCTTGTGGAGCGTGCCGTCGGGGTCGAGTCCCCGGAAGGAAAGGATCACGATCAGGATGCCGCCGCAGACGATCGCGGAGTCGGCGAGGTTGAAGACCGCGAAGTGCGCGGGGGCGATGAAGTCGACCACCGCGCCCTCGAAGACGCCCGGCGAGCGGAAGATCCGGTCGGTGAGGTTGCCGAAGGCGCCGCCGAGCAGCAGCCCGAGCGCGAGGGCCCAGGGCAGGCTGTAGAGCTTGCGGGCGATCCGGGCGATCACCACGATCACGGTCGCCGCGATGATCGTGAGGAAGATCGTCAGCGCCTCGCCGATGCTGAATGCCGCACCGCGGTTACGGATCACCTCGAACTGCAGCAGGGTCCCGATCACCTCGACGGGCGCATGGTGCTCCAGTTTGGCGACCACGAGAAGCTTGCTGCCCAGGTCGAGCAGGTAGACCAGGAGCGCGACCAGCAGCAGCGCGCCGATCCGCCGCTTGCCGCGGCCGGCGCTCTGCTCCGGCTCCGCCGTTCCTGCCGCTTCGGCTCCCGGTGTGGAATCCGCTCCGGAACCCGGCTCGGGTTCCGGCGTACCGGTGATGCGTTCCGCCTCTGCCACGTGTGAGTCCCTCAGCCCGTCGTGTCCGCGGCCAGGCTGCGCCTGGCTGAGTCACGAGACTACGGCACACGCGTACGTACCCGGGCGCTACGGGTGCCGCGCGCGACAACGGGACTTCGCGGACCCGCCCGCCTCAGCGGCGCTCCTGCTTCTGCTTGCACTCCACGCACAGCGTCGCCCGGGGGAAGGCCTGCATCCGGGCCTTGCCGATCGGGTTGCCGCAGTTCTCGCACAGCCCGTAGGTGCCCGCGTCCAGCCGGCCGAGGGCGCGCTCGGTCTGGTGGAGCATCTCGCGCGCGTTGGAGGCGAGCGCCAGCTCGTGTTCACGGGTGATGTTCTTGGTGCCGGTGTCGGCCTCGTCGTCGCCCGCGCCGTCGCCGGAGTCCCGCATCAGCCCGGCGATGGCGTCCTCGGCCGAGGTGATCTCCGTCCGCAGCCGCACCGCCTCGTTCATCAGCTCGGTCCGCGCCGCGGTGACCTCGGCGGTCGTCCAGGGCTCCTCGCCGGGCCGTACGGCCAGCTCGTCCGGCGCCGCGGCCAGCCGGGCCAGGGGCAGCGCGGAGTCGTTGCCGTGCGCCTTGGCCGTTGCGGCCGTCTTCTTCGCCACCACCGTGTTGGCTCCCGTCTTCTTAGCGGGCACCGCGGCCTTCTTGGCCGGAGCCTTTTTCGCGGTCTTCTTCACCGCTGTCTTCTTCACCGCTGTCTTCTTCACCGCTGTCTTCGTCGCGGTGGCGTTCTTCGCGGTCTTCGCGGTCGTCTTCTTCGGCACCGCCTTCGTGGCCGTGGCCTTCCCGTGCGAGGTCGTGTGGGCCGCCGTCTTCTTGGCGGCCGTCTCCTTGGCCGCCGCCTTCTTGGCGGTCTTCTTCGGAGCGGTCTTCTTCGGGGCAGGCTGCTTCGCGACGGCCTCGTCGGCAGGCGTCGTGCTCTTCTCCGCGGCGGTCTTTTTCGCCACCATGGCCGCGACCCCTTCACATATGTGACTTTGTTCGCGAATCGTGACGGGAACGATAAATCGCTGCACGGCACGCGGCAACGGGACGCACCGCCCGTACGGTCCTGCCGCGCGGCCGGGGCGTCCGGTCTGCCTCGGTTGTGCCCCGCTCCCCGCCCCGTAATCCGCCCGGCGATCCACCACCCGGCTTCTCGCCATTCGGGTCACCGCGAGCGGCCGGTCGTGGCGCGGGAGGCTCGCCGTACGGGGCCGGCGCCCGGCCGCCGGCCGCCGGAAATCCGGTCGGCGGAAATCCGGTCGGCCACTGTCGGCGCGGCCCCGTACACTGTGGGGGCACCCCCTGCTCTGGGGGCACCTCCCGGCCGAAGGCCGGGGGAGAAGCCGAGAGCTTGGGGGACCAGCGAGAGGCATTGATGGGACGAGTAGCGTCGGACGCAGCCTGCAGCGACCCGGGGACGGTGGAAGCCCGGGGGCGTGCACGACGTGAAGATCACCCCGGAGCCGCCGGAAGAAAGCTTTGGACAGTGGGCTCCGCCCACGGGCCTCGGGCCACCCAAGGCGAGTAGAACCGGCAGCGCGACCCCAATGAGGGGGCGGTGCAGTGGCACCGCCAAGGAGGGTGGTACCGCGGGAGCCGAGGCTCTCGTCCCTCCGGACGGAGAACGCAGCAGGTGTCCCGCCGGAGGAAACCCCGATGAGTCCGCAGCCCCAGTACCGCCAGGTACCCGCCCAGGTAGACCTCCCCGCCCTTGAGCACGCCGTGCTCGAGTTCTGGCAGGAGCAGAAGGTCTTCGCCCGTACCCTCCAGCAGTCCGAGGGACGGCCCGAGTGGGTCTTCTACGAAGGCCCCCCGACGGCCAACGGCATGCCCGGCGCCCACCACATCGAGGCGCGCGTCTTCAAGGACGTCTTCCCCCGCTTCCGCACGATGCAGGGCTACCACGTCGACCGCAAGGCCGGCTGGGACTGCCACGGCCTCCCGGTCGAGCTGGCCGTGGAGAAGGAGCTGGGCTTCAACGGCAAGAAGGACATCGAGGCGTACGGCATCGCCGAGTTCAACGCCAAGTGCCGCGAGTCGGTGACCCGCCACACCGACGCCTTCGCCGAGCTCACGACCCGTATGGGCTACTGGACCGACCTCGATGCCCCGTACCGCACGATGGACCCCGACTACATCGAGTCGGTGTGGTGGTCGCTGAAGGAGATCTTCGACAAGGGCCTGCTGGTCCAGGACCACCGCGTCGCCCCCTGGTGCCCGCGCTGTGGCACCGGTCTGTCGGACCACGAGCTGGCGCAGGGCTACGAGACGGTCGTCGACCCCTCGGTCTTCGTCCGCCTCCCGCTGACCTCGGGCCCGCTGGCCGGCGAGGCCGCGCTGCTGATCTGGACGACCACGCCCTGGACCCTGGTCTCCAACACCGCAGCCGCCGCGCACCCCGACGTCCGCTACGTGGTCGCCACCGACGGCACGGAGAAGCTGGTCGTCGCCGAACCGCTGCTGGAGAAGGCCCTGGGCGAGGGCTGGGAGGCCACCGGCCAGTCCTTCACCGGCCGTGAGATGGAGCGCTGGTCCTACGAGCGCCCGTTCTCCCTCGTCGAGCTGGAGGGCGCCAACTTCGTCGTCAACGCCGAGTACGTCACCACCGACGACGGCACCGGCCTCGTCCACCAGGCCCCCGCCTTCGGTGAGGACGACCTCAAGACCTGCAAGGCGTACGGCCTCCCGGTCGTCAACCCCGTCCGCGCCGACGGCACCTTCGAGGAGGAGCTGGCGCTCGTCGGCGGCCAGTTCTTCAAGAAGGCCGACGAGGCCCTGGTGGCCGACCTCGACGCCCGCGGCCTGCTCTTCAAGCACATCGCCTACGAGCACAGCTACCCGCACTGCTGGCGCTGCCACACCGCACTGCTCTACTACGCCCAGCCGTCCTGGTACATCCGCACCACCGCCGTCAAGGACGCCCTGCTCCGCGAGAACGAGAACACCAACTGGTTCCCCGAGTCGGTCAAGCACGGCCGCTTCGGTGACTGGCTCAACAACAACATCGACTGGGCGCTGTCCCGCAACCGCTACTGGGGCACCCCGCTGCCCATCTGGCGCTGCGAGGAGAACCACCTCACCTGCGTCGGCTCGCTCACCGAGCTGACCGAGCTGACCGGCACCGACCAGTCGGGCCTGGACCCGCACCGCCCGTTCATCGACGAGATCACCTTCGCCTGCCCGACCTGCCAGGGCACCGCGACCCGCGTCCCCGAGGTCATCGACGCCTGGTACGACTCGGGCTCGATGCCGTTCGCGCAGTGGGGCTACCCGCACCGCAACAAGGAGCTGTTCGAGAAGCGCTACCCGGCGCAGTTCATCTCGGAGGCCATCGACCAGACCCGCGGCTGGTTCTACACGCTGATGGCCGTCGGCACCCTGGTCTTCGACAAGTCGTCGTACGAGAACGTGGTCTGCCTGGGCCACATCCTCGCCGAGGACGGCCGGAAGATGTCGAAGCACCTGGGCAACACCCTCCAGCCGATCCCGCTCATGGATCAGCACGGCGCCGACGCGGTCCGCTGGTTCATGGCCGCCGGCGGCTCGCCGTGGGCCGCCCGCCGGGTGGGCCACAGCACCATCCAGGAAGTCGTCCGCAAGACGCTGCTGACGTACTGGAACACCGTCGCCTTCCAGGCGCTGTACGCACGTACGTCGAACTGGGCGCCGTCCGCGGCCGACCCGGCCCCCGCCGACCGCCCGCTGCTGGACCGCTGGCTGCTCGGCGAGCTGAACACGCTCACCGACCAGGTCACCCAGTCCCTGGAGGCGTTCGACACCCAGCGGGCCGGCAAGCTGCTGTCGTCCTTCGTCGACGACCTCTCCAACTGGTACGTCCGCCGCTCCCGCCGCCGCTTCTGGCAGGGCGACGCGTCCGCGCTGCGGACCCTGCACGAGGTCATCGAGACGGTCACCCGGCTGATGGCCCCGCTCACCCCGTTCATCACCGAGCGGGTCTGGCAGGACCTGATCGTCCCGGTCACCCCGGACGCCCCGAACTCCGTCCACCTCTCCACCTGGCCGGTCGCCGACCAGACGCTGATCGACCCGGCGCTGTCGGGCCGGATGCAGCTGGTGCGCCGGCTGGTCGAGCTGGGCCGCGCGACCCGCGCCGAGTCCGGTGTGAAGACCCGCCAGCCGCTGTCCCGTGCGCTGGTCGCGGCGCACGGCTTCGCGGACCTGCCCGAGGACCTGCGCGCGCAGATCGCCGAGGAGCTCAACGTCAGCTCGCTGGCGTCGCTGTCGGAGGTGGGCGGCTCCCTCGTCGACACGACGGCGAAGGCCAACTTCCGTGCGCTGGGCAAGCGGTTCGGCAAGGGCGTCCAGGGGGTCGCCAAGGCCGTCGCCGCGGCGGACGCCGCTGCCCTCTCGCTCGCGCTGCGTGAGGGCACGGCGAGCGTCGAGGTCGACGGCGAGACCGTCCCGCTCGCGCCCGACGAGGTGATCATCACCGAGACCCCGCGCGAGGGCTGGTCGGTGGCCTCCGACGCGGGTGCGACGGTCGCCCTCGACCTGGAGATCACCCCGGAGCTGCGCCGGGCGGGCCTGGCCCGCGATGCCATCCGGCTGATCCAGGAGGCCCGTAAGAACAGCGGTCTGGACGTCGCCGACCGGATCGCGCTGCGCTGGCAGTCCACCGACGAGGAGCTCCGGACGGCGCTGACCGACCACGCCGGCCTGATCGCCGACGAGGTGCTCGCCACCGACTTCGCGTCGGGCGAGGCGGACGGTTCCTACGGCTCCGCGTTCACGGACGAGAGCCTGGGCCTCACCTTCCAGCTCCGCAAGGCGTAACCGCCGGCGCTGCCGGTACGTCCGTACGACGTCCCAAGCCCCCCGACGCGACCCGCGTCGGGGGGCTTTGTCATACCGGGACGTTCTCGCCCGGAGGCCGACAACTTCACGCAAAAGGGCCGGGCCCCGAAGGAATGTTCCCTCGGGGCCCGGCCCTGATTGCCGACTGTGCGCGCTACGCGGGCGTCAGTTGTCGTCCTCGTCGATGAGGAAGCCGCGCATCGGCGACGGCGTCTGCTGCATCGGCTGCGGGCTCTGCGGCCGCACCGGAGCCATCGGCTGGGTCATCGCCGGCGACATCTGCTGCTGACCGCCGTAGGACGGACCGCCGCTGGACTGACCGGCCATGGAGTGGTTGCCACTCATCGACTGGCCGCCACCCATGGTGTGGTTGCCGCCCATGGTGCCCGCACCCGCCGACGCCATCGACGGGGACGGCGGCAGCGAAGGAGCAGCCGGGGTCCGCGGCGGGGCCAGCGAGTCGTCCGCCTGGTTCTCCAGCTGACGCAGCTGGCTCTCCAGGTAGGACTTCAGCCGCGTGCGGTACTCGCGCTCGAAGCCGCGCAGGTCCTCGACCTTGCGCTCCAGCGTCGCGCGGGCCGACTCCAGCGAGCCCATCGCCACGCGGTGCTTCTCCTGCGCGTCCCGCTCCAGCGCATCGGCCTTGGAGCGGGCGTCCCGCTCCAGGCCCTCGGCACGGCTGCGCGCCTCGCCGACGATCTTGTTGGCCTCGGAACGGGCCTCCGCGATCGCCTGGTCGGCGGTCTGCTGTGCCAGCGACAGCACGCGCGCGGCGCTGTCACCGCCGGGGCCACCCTGCTGGGGAGCCTGCGGCAGCTGCTGGGGTCCGCCGGGGCCGCCCATCGGGCCACCCATCGGGCCACCCATCTGACCGCCGGGGCCCATCGGACCGGGACCGTGCGGTCCCTGCGGGCCGTGACCACCAGGACCTGGGGGCAGCTGCGGTGCACCACCGGGCAGTTGGGGCGGGCCACCCATCCCCTGCTGCTGCGGCGGGACCGGCTGCGGACCAGATATGGCGGCGGGCACAGGAGCCCCGGGCCTCTGCTGCTGGTCCTGCTGCTGGTCGGGTCCCTTGCGCAGGCCCTGCTGCTGCTGATTCTGCGCGGCGGCGCGGGTGGCAGCGGCCAGCTTGGCGCGAAGGTCCTCGTTCTCCCGCAGGAGCCGGGTCAGTTCGGCTTCGACCTCATCGAGGAAGGCATCGACCTCGTCCTCGTCATAGCCTTCTCGGAGGCGGACGGTCGTGAACTGCTTGTTCCGCACGTCCTCGGGGGTCAACGGCATCTCTACTTCACCTCAACGTAGTCGTCGGCAATCGGCAAGACCGTATCGTTCACACCAACAACACCGACCTCACGACGGTGATCAGGATGTAGACGATGATCATCAATACGAAGAAGGACAGGTCGAGCGCCACGCCCCCGAGACGCAGCGGCGGGATTACCCGCCGCAGAAGCTTGAGTGGCGGATCAGTGACAGTGTAGGCGGCCTCAAGAATGACCACCATCGCCTTGCCGGGTTGCCATGAACGGGCGAACTGGAACACATAGTCCATCACCAGCCGGAAGATCAACACGATCAGGAAGCAGTACAGCGCGATGTAGATCACCTGACCAAAGACACTCATCTCGCGCGTTCCCTCTCCCCTTGCCTTGCTCCTGTGTTGGCCTTACGGCCTCGGTGTGCCCGGTGTTGCGTCTCAGCTCTGGTTGAAGAACCCGCCCTCTGCGATGCGGGCCTTGTCCTCCGCCGTGACATCGACGTTAGCAGGCGACAACAGGAACACCTTCTGCGTCACCCGCTCGATGCTGCCGTGCAGACCGAAGACCAGACCGGCAGCAAAGTCGACAAGTCGCTTCGCGTCAATGTCGTCCATCTCCGTGAGATTCATGATCACCGGAGTGCCCTCACGGAAGTGTTCCCCGATGGTACGGGCTTCGTTGTAGGTCCGGGGGTGCAGTGTGGTGATGCGGTAGGGCTCCCGCTCGGACACAACCTTGGGCATGATCACCGGTGCGTTCTTCTCCAGATTCGGACGGTCGGGTGTGATGGATGCCACGGGGGCGATTCGCGCGGGTCGTCCGCTTTCCGCGGCGAGCGGGGCCGGTTCGCGTTGCGCCGGAGGCGTCACGACACGGACGGGTTCCTCCCGTTCCGGGCGTGTTTCGGCCTGCACTTGATGCTGCTGCCGCCGCCCTCGATCGGGTTCCGGGTCAAGCTCGGGCTCGAACTCGTCGTCGGGGTCGAACCCCCGGCCGTCGTACCCATCGTCCTCCACGAGGCCGAGGTAGACCGCCATCTTGCGCATCGCGCCGGCCATTCTCTGCGTCCTCCGCTCTGTGGTGGATCGGCTCCGTCGCCAGAGGCCTTGGATCCACGCGGGCCTCCCGCTTTCTGCGGGAATGACCATATTTTGTGCTGTGGTCCGACTTGCTTCGCGACGTTACCCGAGCCGTGGTCGGACTCCGAGTACCGCAGTGCCGACGCGCACATGTGTCGCTCCGGCTGCCACGGCGTCCTCAAGGTCCGAGCTCATGCCTGCTGACACCATGTTGGCAGCAGGATGGGTGGCGCGCAGGTCGGTTGAGATTTCCATGAGTCGTTCGAATGCGGCGAGTTGGCGGCCGGCAAACGGCCCGGCCAGCGGCGCTACGGTCATCACACCGTCCAGACGCAGCCCTTGGGCACCGGCGATCGCGTCGGCGAGCGCCTCGACCCCGTCCGGCGCCACCCCGCCCCGGGCTCCCCGCTCCCCCGACTCCGCGTCAAGTGCCACCTGGATCAGGCAACCCACCTCGCGCTCGGCGCGGACGGCTTCCTTGGAGAGCGCGGTGACCAATCTGGCCCGGTCGACCGATTGAACAATTCCGGCATAACCGGCCACGGAACGCACCTTGTTCGTCTGCAATTGACCAACGAAGTGCCAAGTAAGGGGCAAATCAGCGCATTCGGCGGCCTTGGGTGCCGCCTCCTGGTCGCGGTTCTCCGCGACCTGCCGCACCCCCAGCTCCGCGAGCAACCGGACATCGCTCGCGGGGTAGGTCTTGGTGACCACGATCAGGTTCACCTCGTCGCGCGGCCGGCCGGCCTTGGCGCATGCGGTGAAGATACGATCCTCCACCCGCGCCAGGTTCTGCGCCAGTTGAGTTCTGCGGTCGTCCGTCATCGCTCGGCCTCCCCACCTTCGGCAGGGGTGCCCCCAAGCCATACGTAGCTCGCGAGCCGCCCGGTCGTGCGGTCGCGTCGATAAGAGAAATGGTTCGCCGATTCGCGCGTGCAGATGTGGGAATCCTCACGCACCGGCACCCCCGCGGCGGCGAGTTGAGCCCGTACACCTGCGGTGACATCCACCGCCGGGGTGCCCCAACCGGTCGTCGCAAACGCCTCGGGCACCACCGCGGCAACGTCGGCGCGCATCGCCTCGGGCACCTCGTAACAGCGCCCGCAGATCGCGGGTCCGGTGTACGCGACGATCCGCGCCGGCTCTGCGCCCAGCTTCACCATCGCCTCGACGACCGCCGGCACGACCCCGGCGACCAGACCGGGCCGGCCGGCGTGGGCGGCGCCCGTGATCCCGGCGGCCGGGTCGGCGAGCAGGACCGGGGTGCAGTCCGCGGTCAGCACCGCGAGCGCGAGGCCCCGGCGACCCGTCACCACCGCGTCCACGCAGGGAATGTCCTTGTCGCGCCACGGCCCGTCGACCACCGCCACGTCCCGGCCGTGGACCTGGTTCATCCAGACCACCGCGGCCGGGTCGAGGCCGAGTTCCCCGGCCGCGCGTGCCCGGTTGGCGCGTACGGCCTGCGGGTCGTCGCCGACCGCGCCGCCCAGATTGAGCTGCTCATACGGAGCGGCGCTCACCCCGCCCCACCTGTCGGTGAAGGCGAAATGCGCGCCGCTCTCGTGGTGCTGGTGCCCTATCACTTCGGTGCTTCGGTCACTTCAGGAAGTCGGGAACGTCCAGTTCCTCGGCCGCGGAGTCCGAGTACGGACGGGCCGGGGGAACCTGCGGAGCGATCGCCGGGGACGACGGAACCTCGCTCAACGAGGAGGAGTCGGCCGAGGCCGGCTCCTCGTCGCGCACGGGCACCGAGCCCAGTCCGCCGAAGGACGACGTACGCGGCTCCGGCGGGGCGGCCGGACGGCTGGTGGCCGGGGTGGGCTCCTCGCGCTTGGGGGACGACAGCGCGGACTGCGCATCACGGCGGGCAGGCGGCTGCCCTCCGTCAAAACCCGCGGCGATCACGGTCACGCGGACCTCGTCACCCAGCGCGTCGTCGATGACCGCACCGAAGATGATGTTGGCCTCCGGGTGCGCGGCCTCGCTGACCAGCTGTGCGGCCTCGTTGATCTCGAAGAGACCGAGGTCGGAGCCGCCCGAGATGGACAGCAGCACACCGCGGGCACCGTCGATCGACGCCTCCAGGAGCGGCGAAGAGATCGCCATCTCGGCTGCGGCCACCGCGCGGTCGTCGCCGCGCGCCGAGCCGATACCCATGAGGGCCGAGCCGGCCTCGGACATCACGGACTTGACGTCGGCGAAGTCGAGGTTGATCAGACCCGGTGTGGTGATCAGGTCGGTGATGCCCTGGACACCCGACAGCAACACCTGGTCCGCGGACTTGAACGCGTCGAGCACGCTCACCTGGCGGTCCGAGATGGACAGCAGTCGGTCGTTGGGAATCACGATGAGGGTGTCGACCTCTTCGCGCAGCTGGGCGATGCCGTCCTCGGCCTGGTTGGCGCGACGGCGGCCCTCGAAGGTGAACGGCCGGGTGACCACACCGATCGTCAGGGCGCCCAGCGAGCGGGCGATGTTGGCGACGACGGGCGCGCCGCCGGTGCCGGTGCCGCCGCCCTCACCCGCGGTCACGAAGACCATGTCGGCCCCCTTGAGGACCTCCTCGATCTCCTCACGGTGGTCCTCGGCCGCCTTGCGACCCACATCCGGGTTCGCGCCGGCGCCGAGTCCGCGGGTCATTTCGCGGCCGACGTCGAGCTTGACGTCGGCGTCGCTCATCAGCAGCGCCTGTGCATCGGTGTTGATCGCGATGAACTCGACGCCCTTGAGCCCGACCTCGATCATCCGGTTGATGGCGTTCACGCCACCGCCGCCGATGCCGACGACCTTGATGACTGCGAGGTAGTTCTGCGGTGCTGCCACGTCGAAGGCCTCTCGCCTCGAGTTACGTGTCGTCGCCGCACTTGACGTGTGGACGCCGACTGATGCCGATGGGACGGTCCGTATAGCCGACCCGAACCCTAACGTTGAAGTTTAGGGTTACCTGTGCCTGTGTTCCTTGGTTCCATAGTCCCTTTGGAACGAGACACTAAGTCGACAAGGCGCGCGCGTTCAACGAACACGCCGAACCTCCCGTTTTTCTTTTCACCCTATGTGATCACCCATAGTCGTAGCCATCCAGGGTGCTGGCCTGCGGCTACGAACGTCAACTCCCCGATACCGCAGGGGCACTGGGAACCGAGATGTCGAAGTGGCGCCCGTCACGTGCCGCTTTCAGCAGCGCGGTGAGCACCTTCGCCTTTTCGGCGCCCTGTTCGCTGCTGCCCCAGGCGACCGTGCGCCCGCCGGCCAGTTCGAGGGCGATGGAGTCATAAGACCGTACGCGAACCTTACGTACGTCCTTGTGCACGGCCGAGGGCAGATCCTGGGCGACCTCGACCGCAGCGCGCCGCAACCGGTCGATTCCGAACCGGCGAAGACTCGGAGAGTCCGATACGGACATTTCCAGAAGCGGAACGCCCTTGGGAGCAGCGCCGACGGTGGCGAACCGGACGCCCTCGGCGTCCACTTCGACAAACTTTCCGCCCGCTCGCATCAGCAGTTCCGGCGTTCTTTCGGTCACCTTCAGACCGATCGTGCGCGGCCAGGACCGCTCGACGTCAACTGTCTTGATGCGCGGCAGCCGTGCGCGCAGCCGACGGGCAAGTCCGTCCGTATCCACCGAAACCAACGGCGCGTTCATCGGGGCGTCCGCCGCGTCGACGACTTCACGCGGCGTCAGAACCTTCGTGCCACTGGCCCTGACCTGTTCGACCCGGAGCCAGTTCGAGGCGTAGAGCGCCCAGACGCCGAACGCGCCGAGCAGCGCCGCGAGCACCATGATGATGATCAGACCACGGCGGCCCGGCGCGCGAAGGGGAATGCGCACCCAGAATCTTCGCCCGCGTACCTCCGGGACGGAGGGCGGGCCGGACGGTGACTTCTTCTCGCCGCGCCGGGCGGTTGTCGGTCCGGCCACGCTCCCTGCCTTCTCTCGTGCGCTACTTGTTGCGCTGCGCGATCGCCTCGTACACCATGCCGACCAGCAGCTCGTCGGCGTCCCGGCGGCCGAACTCGGAGGCCGCGCGGGACATCTCGTACAACCGGTGCGGATCCGCGAGAACCGGGAGCACGCTGCTCTGCACCCAGTCCGGGGTCAGCTGGGCGTCATCGACCAGCAGGCCCCCGCCGGCGTTGACCAGCGGCTGGGCGTTGAGCCGCTGCTCGCCGTTGCCGATGGGCAGCGGGACGAAAGCGGCCGGGAGCCCGACGGCGGACAACTCGGCGACGGTCATCGCGCCCGCGCGGCAGAGCATCATGTCGGCCGCGGCGTACGCGAGATCCATCCGGTCCACGTACGGTACCGGGACATAGGGGGGCATCCCGGGCATGTTGTCCACATGCGGCAGTTCGTTCTTCGGACCGACCGCGTGCAGGACCTGAATCCCGGCGCGCTGGAGGGCCGGAACGGCGGCCTGAATGACCTCGTTCAGCCGGCGCGCACCCTGGGAACCACCGGACACCAGGAGTGTCGGGAGGTTGGGGTCGAGACCGAAGGCGGCCCGCGCCTCGGGGCGGACCGCGGCGCGGTCCAGGGTGGCGATGGTGCGGCGCAGCGGAATACCGACATAGCGGGCACCGCGCAGCTTGCTGTCGGGCGTGCTGACGGCGACGAACTTGGCGTACCGCGAGCCGATCTTGTTCGCCAGACCGGGCCGGGCATTGGCCTCGTGGACGATGATCGGCACACCGAGCCGCTTGGCGGCCAGATAGCCGGGCAGCGCCACATAGCCGCCGAAGCCGACGACACAGTCCGCCTTCGTACGCTCCAGGATCTGCTCGGCGGCCTTGATCGTGCCGCGCAGCCGCCCGGGGACGGTGATCAGTTCGGGCGTGGGCTTGCGCGGCAGCGGTACGGCCGGGATGAGACCCAGCTCATAGCCGCGCTCCGGGACGAGCCGGGTCTCCAGCCCCTTCTCCGTACCGAGTGCCGTGATCCCCACGGTGGGGTCCTGCCTCCGCAGTGCGTCCGCGAGGGCGAGCGCGGGCTCGATGTGGCCGGCGGTCCCCCCACCGGCGAGTACGACATGCACCGAAATTCACCGCTCTCCGGACGGCCGCTTCTTGACGCGCCGTCTCATCGTCTTCCATCTCACCCCAGCCGGTTTCCTGCCGAAAACCGGCTTTCGCGTAGCCAACGCAGCCAACGCCGCTCGCGCAGCGGGCTCGTCACGCGCGAAGGCGATCAGCAGCCCGATGGCGAACATCGTGGGCAGCAGGGCGGAGCCTCCGTAGGAGAACAGCGGGAGCGGGACACCGGCGATCGGCAACAGGCCGAGCACCGCACCGATGTTGATCACGGCCTGGGCCGTGATCCAGGTGGTCACGCCTCCCGCGGCGTACCGTACGAAGGGGTCCTCCGTGCGTCCGGCCACGCGGATACCCGCATAGCCTAGAGCCGCGAAGAGGGCGAGCACCGACAGCGTCCCCGCCAGACCCAGTTCCTCCCCGGTGATGGCGAAGATGAAGTCGGTGTGCGGTTCAGGGAGTTCACCCCATTTTTCCATACTCGCACCGAGCCCGGAACCGAAGAATCCGCCGGACGCCAGGGCATAGATTCCGTGCACGGCCTGCCAGCACTGATCACCGGGGCCCGGATCGGTCGCGCCGATGCAGGCCAGCCGGGACATCCGGTTGGCGCTGGTCTTGATCAGCAGCGCCCCGATCACCGTGGCGGTGCCCAGCACCCCCACGAACAGCCGGGTCGGCGCTCCGGCCAGCCACAGCAGTCCGAAGAGGATCGCCGTGAGAATGATCGCGGTGCCCATGTCGCCGCCGAGCATGATCAGCCCGAGCAGCAGGAACGCCACCGGGATCAGCGGCACCAGCAGATGCTTCCACTGCACCAGCAGCTTCTTGTCCTGCTTGCGGGCCAGCAGATCGGCGCCCCACAGGACCAGCGCGAGCTTGGCGAACTCGCTCGGTTGCATCTGGAAAGGGCCGCCGAGGTTGATCCAGTTCTGGTTGCCGTTGACCGCGACCCCTATGCCCGGAATCTGCACCAGGCACATCAGGAACACCGAGACGGCGAGCAGCGGATAGGCCAGCCCGCGGTGCAGCCGGACCGACAACCGGGACGCGATCACCAGCAGCCCGCCGCCGAGGGCGGCCGCGAGCAGCTGCTTGCGGAAGAAGAACGTCGGGGAGAGCCCGGACTGCAGCGCCTTGATCTGGGACGCCGAGTAGACCATCACCAGGCCGAGGACGGTGATCAGCAGGCTGCCGCCGAGGATCAGGTAGTACGCGGTCAGGGGGCGGTCCCAGGCCCGTTTCAGCCGGGTGTGGAGCCCCCGGGGGCCGCCCGCGGTGCGCCTGCCGCGCGGCGGGCGCACCGCAGAGGTCCGGCGGGGCGGACGCGACGGGGCAGCCTTCGCCGATCTGGCCGTCATCCTCGTCCCCTCCACAGGTGTGCTCGCCGCCGGGTTTCGACGACAGCGGGGAGATGCGGTCTAGTGATCCCGTGCGGTCAGCTCACCGACCGCGTCGGCGAAGGCGTCGCCCCGCTTGTTGTAATTGACGAACATGTCCATCGAGGCACAGGCCGGAGCCAGCAGGACGGTGTCGCCGGGCTCGGCCAGACGGGTCGCTTCCCGGACCGCCTCAGGCATCGCCCCAGTGTCGGTCCGGTCGAGGTCGACCACCGGGACATCGGGGGCGTGTCGCGCCAGGGCTTCGCGAATCAGCGCCCGATCGGCGCCGATCAGCACCACACCGCGCAGCCGGGCCGCCGACTTCTGCACCAGCTCGTCGAAGGTCGCGCCCTTGGCGAGGCCGCCGGCGATCCACACGATGTGCTCGTACGCCGCCAACGACGCCTCGGCGGCGTGGGTGTTGGTGGCCTTGGAGTCGTCGATGTAGGTGATGCCGTCGATGTCCGCGATGTGCTGGATGCGGTGCGCGTCCGGGTGGAAGGCACGCAGTCCGTCGCGTACGGCGGCGGGCCGGACGCCGAAGGCACGGGCCAGCGCCGCCGCCGCGAGGGCGTTGGCGATGTTGTGCGGGGCGGGCGGACCGGAGCCGGGCGCGATGTCGGAGATCTCGGCGAGCTCCTGGGCCTGCTTCTGCCGGTTCTCCACGAAGGCGCGGTCGACGAGGATGCCCTCGACGACGCCGAGTTGGGAGGGGCCGGGGGTGCCGAGGGTGAAGCCGATGGCGCGGCAGCCCTCCTCGACGTCGGCCTCGCGCACCAGGTCCTCGGTCGCCTTGTCGGCCACGTTGTAGACGCAGGCGACGGTGTTGCCCTCGTAGATCCGGCCCTTGTCGGCGGCGTACTCGGCCATGGAGCCGTGCCAGTCGAGGTGGTCGGGGGCGATGTTGAGGACCGCGGCGGAGTGCGCGCGCAGTGACGGCGCCCAGTGCAGCTGGTAGCTGGAGAGCTCGACGGCGAGCACGTCGTAGGGGCGTGCGCCGTCCTTGCCCTGGCCGAGGACGACATCGATGATCGGGGTGCCGATGTTGCCGACGGCCAGGGTGTGCAGGCCCTCGGCGGCCAGGATCGAGGCCAGCATCCGGACGGTGGTGGTCTTGCCGTTGGTGCCGGTGACCCCGAGCCAGGCCGCGGCGTCCGGCCCCCGCAGCCGCCAGGCGATCTCCACATCACCGACCACGTCCACACCGGCCGCGGCGGCCGCCGCAAACAGCGGGCTGTCCGGCTTCCAGCCGGGCGAGGTGACGACCAGCTCGGTGCCCTCGGGGAGGGTCGCACCGTCGCCGAGACGGACGGTGATCCCGCCCGCCCGTCGCCCACCACCGCCCTTGCCGGAGGCGCTTTGCGCCGCTGCCCATTCCTCCAGCTCACGGCCTGCCGCCTGCTGCTTGTCGCCGTCACCGCCGTCCACGACGGTGACATGGGCGCCGAGGCCGGCCAGGGCACGGGCGGCACTGATGCCGCTCACGCCCAGGCCGGCGACGGTGATGTGCTGACCGGCGAACCCCGCGGGGATGTCGGTCGGGCCGTGCGTGGTCACTTCGCTGCCTGCCAGCCGCCGTAGAAGATGCCGAGTCCCACGATGACGCACATGCCCTGGATGATCCAGAATCTGACCACCACAAGGACTTCGGACCACCCCTTGAGTTCGAAGTGGTGCTGGAGTGGCGCCATCCGGAAGACCCGCTTGCCGGTCAGCTTGAAGGAGCCGACCTGGATGACCACGGACATGGTGATCAGGACGAAGAGACCGCCGAGGAGGGCGAGCAGCAGCTCCGTACGGGAGCAGATCGCCAGACCGGCCAGCGCGCCGCCCAGGGCCAGCGAGCCGGTGTCACCCATGAAGATCTTGGCGGGTGAGGTGTTCCACCACAGGAAGCCGAAGCAGGCACCCATCAGCGCGGAGGCCACGACCGCGAGGTCGAGCGGGTCGCGGACCTCGTAACAGCCCGGTCCGGCGGTGATCTGGTTGGCGCAGGACTCCTGGTGCTGCCAGATACCGATGAAGGTGTACGCGCCGAAGACCATCACCGAGGCGCCGGTGGCCAGGCCGTCGAGGCCGTCGGTGAGGTTCACGCCGTTGGACATCGCCAGGATCATGAACAGCGCCCAGATCACGAAGATCACCGGGCCGATCTGCCAGCCGAAGTCCTGGGTGAAGGACAGCCGGTCGGAGGCTGGGGTCTGTCCGCGCAGGTCGGCGAACTGCAGCGACAGCACCGCGAAGGCGATACCGACGATCAGCTGCCCGGCCATCTTCGCCTTGGCGCGCAGGCCCAGCGAACGCTGCTTGACGATCTTGATGTAGTCGTCGAGGAAGCCGACCAGGCCCATGCCCGCCATCAGGAACAGCACCAGCACACCGGAGAAGGTGGGGTCGCTGCTCGTGATGACCTTGGTCAGCGCGTAGGCGATGATCGTGGCCAGGATGAAGGCGATACCACCCATCGTGGGCGTACCGCGCTTGCTGTGGTGGTCGCGCGGGCCGTCATCGCGGATGAACTGCCCGTACCCCTTTTTCGCCAGCAGCTTGATCAGCACCGGGGTACCGATCAGGGTCAGGAAGAGCCCGATCATTCCGGAGAAGAGGATCTGCTTCATCGAGTTCATCGGGACGCGGCTCCACCCTCAGCGCCCAGTACGCCCTCGTCGTCCAGCAATGCTGCGGCGACCCGCTCCAGCCCCACCGACCTGGACGCCTTCACCAGCACGACGTCTCCCGGTCGCAGCTCGCTGCGCAACAGGTCGACCGCCGCCCGCGCGTCGGACACGTGCACCGACTCCTCACCCCACGAACCCTCGTTCTTGGCGCCCATGTCGAGCCAGGCCGCTTCCCTGCCGCCGACTGCCACGAGCTTGCTGACGTTGAGCCGGACGACCAGCCGCCCGACCGCGTCGTGTTCGGCGAGCGACTCCTCGCCGAGCTCGGCCATCTCACCGAGCACCGCCCACGTACGACCGCCCGTCGCCTTGGCGGCTGCGCCCATCGCGACCAGCGCTCGCAGCGCCGCTCGCATGGACTCCGGGTTCGCGTTGTAGGCGTCGTTGACGACCGTCACGCCGTCCACGCGCTCGGTGACCTCCATACGCCAGCGGGAGAGCGTGCCGGCTTCGGAGAGCGCGGTGGCGATCTCGTCTACGGGCATGCCCAACTCATGGGCGACGGCGGCCGCGGCGAGCGCGTTCGACACGTGGTGCTCACCGTACAGCCGCATGGTCACATCACTGCACCCGGAGGGTGTGTGAAGCGTGAAGGCGGGCTGTCCGAGCTCCGTGAGCCGGACATTCTCGGCACGTACCGCGGCGTCCGCGGCCTCACCGAACAGGATCGTGCGGGCCTTCGTACGGGACGCCATGGCGCGTACGTACGGATCGTCGGCGTTGAGCACGGCAATTCCGCCGTCCTCGGCCGAGGGCAGCGCCTCGACGAGTTCGCCCTTCGCCTCGGCGATCCGCTCACGGCCGCCGAACTCGCCGATGTGCGCGCTGCCTACGTTGAGCACCACACCGATCCTCGGCGGGGTCAGCTCGGCGAGGTAGCGGATGTGGCCGACGCCGCGGGCGCCCATCTCCAGGACGAGATGGCGGGTGGTGTCGTCGGCGCGCAGCGCGGTCAGCGGCAGCCCGATCTCGTTGTTGAGGTTGCCCTCCGGCCAGACGGTCGGGCCGTGCCGCTGCAGCAGCTGGGCGATCAGGTCCTTGGTGCTGGTCTTGCCGGCCGAGCCGGTGAGGCCGACGACGGTGGTGCCCAGACGCTCGACGACGGCACGGGCGAGCGCACCGAGGGCGGCGACAACGTCGTCGACGACAATCGCGGGGACGCCGAGGGGGCGGGCGGCCAGAACGGCCACCGCGCCCGCCTCGACGGCACCCGGCGCGAAGTCGTGGCCGTCGACGCGCTCACCGGCGAAGGCCACGAACAGACCGCCGGGACGCACCGCGCGGGAGTCGGCGACAACCGGCCCGGTGACCGTGCGGGTGTCGTCCGGTATGTCGTGCTGCTGCCCGCCGACGATGTTCGCGATCTCGGCGAGGGACAGGGAGATCACAGGTCACCCCCGGCGAGGGGCAGGCGGTGACGGTAAAAGGATTGTGCGCGCATGGCGGTGTGTCATCCCTGGTGGTTCGGCTGCGGTGACTTCAAGGAAGCCTCGATGGCCTCGCGCAGCACCTGGCGGTCGTCGAAGGGGCGCACCACTCCGGCGATGTCCTGGCCCTGCTCGTGGCCCTTGCCCGCGACGATCACGGTGTCACCGGGCTCGGCGCGGGCAACGGCGGCGGCGATGGCGGCGGCCCGCTCTTCTTCGACCAGCACCGTGCCGCGTTCGTGGATGGGGACCTCGGCGGCGCCCGCGAGCATGGTGGCGAGGATCGCGAGCGGGTCCTCGTTGCGGGGGTTGTCGGAGGTCAGGATGGCCGTGTCGGCGAGGCGGGCCACCGCGGCGCCCATGGGGGCGCGCTTGTGCGGGTCGCGGTCGCCGCCGCAGCCGAGCACGGCGTGCAGCTTGCCGTCGGTGACCTTGCGCAGCGCGCGCAGAACCGATTCGACGGCGTCGGTCTTGTGGGCGTAGTCGACGACCGCGAGGTACGGCTGGCCGGCGTCGATGCGCTCCAGGCGGCCGGGCACGCCGGGGACCGCGGCGACGCCGTCGGCGGCGGTCTGCGGGTCGACACCGGCGACGACCAGGGCGGTGATCGCGGCGAGCGCGTTGGCCACGTTGAACGGGCCGGCGATCGGGGACGCGGCGCGCAGGGTCTGGCCGTCCGGGCCGTGCACGGTGAAGGTCGAGCCGAGCGCGCCGACCTCGACGTCACAGGCCCGCCAGTCCGCGTCCGGGTGGCCCTCCGCGGAGAAGGTGGTGACCGGGACCTCGGACTCGCCCTCGGCCAGCCGCTTGCCGTATTCGTCGTCGAGGTTGACGACGCCGGCGCGGCTGCGGGCCTTGGTGAACAGCTGGGCCTTGGCCTGGAAGTAGTCCTCCATGCCGGAGTGGAACTCCATGTGCTCCGGGCTGAGGTTGTTGAAGATCGCGACGTCGAAGACACAGCCGTCGACCCGGCCGAGGACCAGTGCGTGGCTGGAGACCTCCATGGCGACCGCCCGGACGCCCCGCTCGCGCATCACCGCGAACAGCGCCTGCAGGTCGGTGGCCTCGGGGGTGGTGCGCTCGGACTTGATCCGCTCGCCGCCGATACGGGTCTCCACCGTGCCGATCAGGCCGGTGAGGCCCACCCGTCGCCCACCACCGCCCTCGGCCGACTGCGCTGCGCGCAGGCCCTCCTCTTCCGCCCGCTTCGCGGCGGCCGCCCGCAGCCCGCCCTCGATGAGGTACGCGGTGGTGGTCTTGCCGGAGGTGCCGGTGATGCCGATCTGGAGCAGGTCCTCGCCCGGCGCGCCGTAGATCGAGACGGCCAGCGCGCCCATCCGCGCGCGGGGGTTCTCGACGACGAGGACCGGCAGGCCGGTCGCGGCGGCGCGCTCGGCACCCGACGGGTCGGTCAGGATCGCGGCGGCACCGAGGTCGGCGGCCTGGGCGACGAAGTCGGCGCCGTGCAGACGGGCGCCGGGCAGCGCGGCATAGACGTCGCCGGGGCGGACCGCCCGGGAGTCGTGGGTGATGCCGGTGACCGAGACGTCGGCAGCGGAGGACGGGGCCGGGGCGCCCAGCTGCTCGACGAGGTCCGCCAGGGGGGTGGGGCGGACCTGTTCAGGGCGCGGCGCTCCCGGATAGGTACCGGAGCCACCCTTCGCGGCGTGCTGGGGTTTGGGGGACTGATCAGCTTGTGACACGGCGGTGAGCGTACCGGGCACAACCGGCCCGGGGCGAAGTGAGGGCCGTGGGGAGGGGCAGTTTCGGGGTTCGGGGGTGCCGTCGGGAGTGATGGTCGTCACGGCGGGATTGCCTCGATTTCATTGGCCTGGCGTGAACGTGACCGGCAGCCGCGGGGGCTTGGCGCCGGTCGGCGGGACCTGGAGGGTTTTCAGCGCGAAGGCCATGACCTGCTGGTAGATCGGGCCGCAGACCTGGCCGCCGAAGTAGCTGCCCGTGGTGGGGTTCTGGACGGCGCAGTAGACCGTGATACGGGGCTTGTCGGCGGGCGCGAAGCCGGCGAAGGAGGCGGTGTAGCCGTGGTAGCGGCCGGTCTTGGGGTCCACCCGGTTGGACGTGCCGGTCTTGCCGCCGACGCGGTATCCGTCGATCTTCGCCTTCGCGCCGGTGCCTTCCTCGTCGTCGACGACCGATTCGAGCATGGTGGCGAGCGTACTCGCGGTCTTCTGGCTGACCACGCGGTTCTTGGCGGGCTTGGGCGCCGGTACGTAGTGGCCGTCGGGTCCGGTGCTGCCGCGGACCAGTGTGGGGGCGATGCGCTCGCCGCCGTTGGCGATCGTGGAGTAGACGGAGGCGGCCTGTACGGCGTTGAGGGAGAGCCCCTGGCCGAAGGGGATCGTGAACTGCTGCGAGGTGTTCCAGTCCTGCGGCTCGGCCAGGATGCCGGCGGTCTCCCCCGGAAAACCGAGCCCGGTCGGCTTCCCGATCCCGAACTTGCGCAGGTAGGAGTAGAGGACCTGGTTGGCCTGGGGCTGGGTCCTGCCCAGCTGGCCGGCCGCGAGGATCGTGCCGATGTTGCTGGACTTGGCGAGCACGCCGTTGAGCGTCAGATGCCAGGTGGCGTGGTCGACGTCGTCGGCGAACAGCCGGTCGCCGCGGTGCAGCCGGTTGGGCACGATGACGTGGGTGGACGAGGTGGCGACACCCTCCTCCAGTACGGCGGCCATCGACATCAGCTTGCTGGTGGACCCCGGCTCGAACGCGTCGGACAGCGCGGCATTGCCCAGCGCTTCCGGATCGGCCTTGGAGATGTCGTTGGGGTCGAAGGCGGGCGAATTGGCGAGCGCCAGGATCTCGCCGGTGCGGGTGTCCTGGACGACGACGTAGCCGCGGTCGGCCCTGGACTTGGCGACCTGCTGGGTGATGGCCTGCTGGGCCGCCCACTGGATGTCGCGGTCGAGGGTCAGCTCGACGTCGGAGCCGGGGACGGCGGGGTGCTCCTGGGTGTCGGCGGTGGGCACCCGGCGGCCGCCGGACTGGGCGTAGACGAGCTTGCCGTCCTTGCCCGCCAGCTGCTTGTCCAGGCGGGCCTCCAGGCCGCCGCCGCCCTTGCCCACGCTGTTGACGAAGCCGAGGACGCCGGAGGCGAGGTCCTTGTTCGGGTAGATGCGCTTGCTGTGTTTGTCGGCGAAGATCCCGACCAGGACGTCGGGGCGGGGCGCGTGCTTGGGAGCGGCGGCCGCCTTGGCGTCGAGGGTCTTACGGAGGTCCTTGATCCGCTTCCAGACCTGCGGGGTCTGCTGCCGGGCGAGCAGGACATAGCGCGCCTTGGGCTGGGCGAGCTTCTCGGTGAGGGCAGCCCTGTCCTCACCGAGGATCGGCGCGAGCAGCGCGGCGGCCCGCTGCGGGGCGTCGTCGATCTTGGTCTTGCCGGGCGCCAGCAGGCTCGGGTCGGCGGTGATGTCGTACGCGTCCACGGTGGTGGCCAGGTCCACGCCGTTGCGGTCGGTGATCGCACCGCGCTCGGCGGCCAGCTTGACCGGTACGTAGCGGTTCTCGTTGGCCTTGGCGGCGAATGCCCCGGCGTCGATGGCCTGCACCTGGAAGAGCCGTACGACGAAAGCCAGCATGATCAGCGTCAGCCCGAGGGAGATCAGCCGCAGCCGGGGGCGCGGGCTGCCCAGGCGGAGCGCCGGGGATCCGGGGCGGGGGCGTACGGGGCGGGGGCCGGGGCGACGGGCGGC
>NZ_QUAC01000479.1 GCF_003389455.1 Streptomyces inhibens
CTCCATGATCACTCAAGGCTCGTGCCTGCCTTGCGTTCGGGCCGTCTGGGCAGCCCTGCCCACCCATTTGCCGGTCGGTCTAAGACATCTGTCAGCGCGCCGGGACACTCTCCGGCGTCGTCGTCATAGCAGCGCGCTTCATGCCGGCAACGCTAGCAGAGGAGCGGCGATGTCCACGCGGTCATTCTTCGGACGGGGAGCGCAGAGGTCGCAGTCCTCCGGGCAGGTCGGGAAGTTGGAAGGAGTACCGGCCGAGCATGTTGATGTGGTGCCGCACGAACGGGGAAAGGCGGGCCAGGTCCTCGTCCCTGACGTCGAAGCCTTCGGCCCGCAGTTGGGTGACGGCGGCGTCCATGTAGCGCGTGTTGAAGAGCACCAGGGCATGGAGGACCAGGCCGAGGGCGCCGATCTGGTCCTCCATGCCGTCCTGGTAGCGCTGGTAGAGCTGCCCGGCCCGGCCGTGGAAGATCTTCCGAGCAAGTGCGTGGCGGCCCTCCTGGAGGTTGGCCTGCACCTTGATCTGCCTGCGGTATCCGGCTCGTCGGCCAGGCGCAGGATGTGCAGGGTCTTGGCGATCCGCCCGTAGTGCCCGATCGCGTCGCCCGTGAGCGGGGCGGCCAGCAGGCCGCGCCGGGGCAGGAGTTGTTCACGGTCCGCGAGTCGCTGTTCCGCCCCGCCAAAGACATCGGACTGGCCTACAAGACGGTGGAAAGCGCCAGGTGGACGGCCTCATGGTGGCCGAAGGCACGCCCGCGACTACGAGAGGCTGCCCCAGCACTCCGAATTCTCTGAACTAGTGCCTTGACTGGGAAGGTTCACGGGGGTGGCGGTCGGAGCGGTTGGAAGTGTGGTGACGTCCGTTTCGACCGCTGGGAGGCTTGGTGGCCGAGCCTGTGCGGGTGCGCAGACTGACCGATCAGGAAGGGCAGAAGCTTCAGCAGATCGTGCGCCGGGGCAGTACCAGCTCGGTGCGCTACCGCTGGGCGATGATGCTGCTGGCGTCCGCCGGCGGATACCGGGTCCCGGTAATCGCCCAGCTGGTCCAGGCCGACGAGGACACGGTGCGGGAGGTGATCCACCGGTTCAACGAGATCGGCCTGGCCTGCCTGGACCCTCAACGGGCGGAGGCCGTCCCCGCCTGCTCAGCGATGACGACGAGACCTTCGTCATCCAGACGGCTACCACCCGCCCCACCAAGCTCAGCCAGCCCTTCACCCGCTGGTCGATCCGCAAACTCGCCGCCTACCTGCACCACGTGCACGGGCGCAGCATCCGGATCAGCCGTGAAGCCTTACGGTGCCTGCTCCTGCGCCGCGGCATCACCTTCCAGCGCACCAAAACCTGGAAGGAGTCGCCCGACCCCGAACGCGATGCCAAGCTCGACCGTATCGAGCAGGTGCTGCAATGCTTCCCGGACCGGGTCTTCGCCTTCGACGAATTCGAGCCGCTGGGGATCAAGCCCACCCAAGGATCCTGCTGGGCCGAGCAGCGCAAACCCAACCGGCTCCCGGACCGGCGCTGACATCCGCCGCTGGGCCTCTCCGCCACAGGCTGACCAATGTTGACGGACTTCCCGGTCAAAGCAATCCGAGCTCAGCTCGATAACACTCAGTCACATAGGGCATCTCCATCGGACGCTTTGCGTCCAGCAGAGCGCGGACCCGCCCCAGCAGTTCCTCCCGCGTTGCGGGCTCCAGAGTGATCACGTAGCTGCGGGAGGCGACCATGTCCATGACCTCTCCAGCCGTCATCGAATGGCTCCAGCGGAAGTCCTGACGCTCAACGGGCCCAAACGGCACGCCCACGCGCTCCACTTGACGGTCTTCCGTCGGCGCTGCCGCGCAGTCGCGCAGGATCCGGTCCAGCTCTGCAACCCAGGGCACCGACACATCACGGCAGTTCCACACCAGGCCCAGCCGCCCGCCTGAGCGCAGCACCCGGGCAGCTTCCGGGACCGCCCGCTCCGGGTCCACCCAGTGCCAAGCCTGCGCGCAGACCAGGGTGTCCACGCTCGAGTCCGGTAGTGGGATCGACTCCCCTGTCCCTTCCAGAACACGCACATCAGGGAGCACTTGGGAGAACTGCTCACGCATCCCGACCGAGGGCTCCACCGCGACGACCTCCCGGCCCGGGACCCGCAGCGCACGGGCCAGCTTGCCAGTGCCTGCGCCGAGATCAACCACGGTCCGTGCGTCCTCGGACACCAGCCAGGCCACCGCCTCCGGCGGGTAGGACGGGCGACCACGCTCATAGGCGTCCGCTGCGGCTCCGAACGAGCCCGCCTGACGGTATTTCTCCTGCTCCTCGGCTGTCATCATGCCCGGCATCCTCCCAGGTGACCGCTCGGTGCAACCATGCTGTTCCGGCGAACCTTCCCGGTCAAAGCACTAGTAGGGCTTGGTCAGGTTGGTGCGGGGTCGGGGATGTCGCGGTGACAGGTGGGGCAGGCGCCGGTCCAGAGTGCGATGAGGAACTGCACTTCGCGGATGACCCGGTAGAGGCTCAGGCCGACGCCGTCTCTTTTGGGGATCGGGTCAGCCGTTGCAGGGTGCAGAAGGCGTGGGCGACCGAGACGAGGGTGACGTGGTGGTGCCAGCCGGGCCAGGTGCGGCCCTCGAAGTGGGCCAGGCCCAGGGCCTGTTTCATCTCGCGGTAGTCGTTCTCGATGCGCCACCTGAGCTTCGCGTTGCGGACGAGGATGGCCAGCGGGGTGTTCTCGGGCAGGTTGGACAGCCAGAACTGCACGGGTTCGTCCTCGGCGGCGGGCCATTCGGCCAGCAGCCATCGCGCCGGAAGCTCGGCACCGGGGGCGGCTTTGCGGACCTCGCGTCCGGCGGGCCTAATCCGCAGGGCCACGAAGCGGGAGTACATGCGCTTCAGCCCGCTGCGGCCGCTGCCCGGCCGCGAGCCCTTCCGCCACTGCACCGGCCGGGCGGCGTGCTTGCCGGCCGCGATGACCAGGCTCTTGATGGTCTGTGCCGGCTCGGGGTAGGCCGGCACCGGCCGTCGCCCCCGGCCGGTGTAGGCCGGAGTGCGGGGCCGTGCCTCCTCGGGCTGGGCAGTGGTTGTGGTGGAGATGCCCACCACGTATTCAAGGCCGCGGTCTTCCAGGCCGAGCCGGAAGGCGGCGGTATCTCCGTAGCCCCCGTCGGCGATGGCCAGGGGCACCTCGATGCCCCAGGAGCGCATCTCGTCGATCATGTCGAGGGCCAGCTGCCACCTTCGACATGCCTCACCTCGGCGGGGATGCCGCACTTCTCCCGGCGGGCCACCTTGGCCGGATCGGCCTTCGGCGACGCCGGATCCCAGCTCTCGGGCAAGAACAACCGCCAGTCCACCGCCGCCGAGGCGCCGCATGCGGCCAGGTGCTGCGAGACTCCGGCCTGACAGTCGGTGACCTTGCCCGCAGTGCCGGTGTACTGCCTGGTCACACACGCCGATGCCTCCCCGTCCTTGAGGCACCCGGTGTCATCCACGATCAGTGCCGTAGGCCTGATAACCGGCTGCATCCGCCAAGCCAGACGGGCCCGCACATGCGCCGCGTCCCACGGGCTGGACGTGATGAAGTGGGCCAGGGCCTGTCGGTTGCCGTCCTCGCCCAGCCGCGCGGCCATCGGCTCCACCGACTTGCGGTGCCCCTCCAGCAGCAGTCCCCGCAGATAGACCCCGCCCCACCGGCGCTGATCCGCCCGCGCGAACGGCTCGAACATCTCCGCCGCGAAGTCCTCCAGATCACACCGGACCGCGGCCAACTCCCCACCCAGCACAACCGATCAAACAGACACGCCACCACCGAACGAACCTGACCAAGCCCTACTAGAGCCGGCCTGCAACATCATCGGCCTCCGCCGCCTGCGCATCTCAGGATGATGGGCCCGTCAGTGGCCCCGGGACTGCTGGCCAGTCCAGCACAGTGAGTTCGGGCCATTGCTGCCTCCAGCGGGCCGCCTTGGTCTCGTAGACCTCCTGCGGGGCAAGCACCGGATTCGGACGCACGACCAGATTGAACACATCAGCCAGACCGTGCGGCGCATAGACACGCCACCGCCCGTCAGGCTCCAGGCGGACTCCCACACAACAGGTCGTCGCGGCGAAGCAGTCAATGGCCGACTCCGTGGACGTGTGCGGGTCACAGGGCACACCGAACTTCTGCTCGTACCAAAGGTGGACGCGCGCCTCGTTTCGGATCTCGACCTGGGCAGGGAGCCCTCCAAAGGCTTCCTGACCTGCCCTGATCACCGCATCCTCGGCCTCCCATGACAGGTCGCTGTCGTCGAAGTAGAAGACGTCATAGTCCTTGATCCCGCTGGTCGGCGACCTGTCCGTGACGACGTTCCATACGGTCTGGAACAGGCACCCGGCGGTCAAGTACCAGTCCGGCAGGCCCATCGCCGCGGTCCGGGACAATACCTCCAACAACACGTCGTTGCGGGATAGCACCGCTTGCAGAGCGGCGCTTTGCTCGTCGAGAGGAAGGCGGCTGATCACCCCCTATGCCTACCACCCGCCACAGACACCGCCTGCAGACGCGAGGTCTCATTCCGAAACGGTCAGTACGGGACCTCGGCGATGGGGATACCGGGGGCGCACTCTCGGGCAGAGGGCACAGCACCCGGTTCACGGTGCGTGCTGGCTGCGGCTGATCTCCACGCCCGCGCGGCACGCGAGCGGCAAACTGTGGGAGGGCGCCAAGGACGCAGCTGCCGCCTTCCCCGGGGTGCGGAAGCCGACCCTGTACGGCATCCACCACGGGACCGGGCGGGACGGCACCGCCTACCGCGCCGAACTCACCGCATTCATCGACTCCCCGCCTGCACGCCGGACCCAATTACTGATCAGTGAGCTGGAGCGGTATTTACAGCCGTACTGAGCGAGCGTCACGGTCACTTTCGGCCACGGGGTGGGAATGAACTTTCGACCCTTCTGGGGCGCACGATAGGTATAGATCACGTGGCATGCCGGTTGGGGATGCCTGATACGTGTTCAGGGGGAAATTTCGTGAGATTCAAGCGATCCGGCGACCGCTGGAGACCGTTAAAGGTTGCGTCGCTGCTGACCGCAGCCGCTCTGGGGGTGGGGGCTATGCCGGCGGTGTCGTCGGCCGATCCGTCTGTGGGGCCGCGGGTCGAGACGTTCGTGCTGCCCGTTGGGACGCCGACGCCCACGCCTACGGAGTTGGAGTCGGGTGAGGGACTGCAGCAGTTGGAGCGGGCGGCCTCGGAGGCCGGCGGGCCGCGCAACGCGCTTGAGACCGTCGGGTCGGCCGCCGGCTATGCCGCCAAGTCTGCGAAGCCATCAGCTGTTGGTGCCGCGCTGCCCGCAGCTTCAGGCAAGACGGCGGCGGCTCCAGCGGGGCTGGCGTATCCGGATCCGCCGCGGTCTATGTCGCTGCAGGAGTGCAAGGACCACATGGGCGGGGACGCGAAGTACTACCTCAAGTCCCGGTTCTCCGTGTGTACGGCGCTGCAGATCACCCAGGTGTGGATCAGCAGCAGGGGTAGGGCGGGTACCAGCAGCCTGACGTTCTACATCCGTGGTTCGGTGCCCAAGGAAACCAGCCGCACCATCAACTTCGACTGGGACGTCACCGACTTCGTCAAGGTGGGCAATCCACCGACCAGCGGTCTGACGTACACGGTCAAGTCCGACCTGCCGAAAACCTGGCCTGCAAGGGTCAGGGTGAACTACGGCGGCACCACACCCAATGCCAAGAGCTACGACCAGCTCGCCAGGATGAGACCGGCCCACTTCACCCACACTGTCACCGTAGCCCCCGGCCAAGGCAATTCCGGGCGCACCGACCTGGTCGAGGCCATCTACGAGCCGACTATCAGCGGGAAGCTGCCGCCCGGATGGCTGGGCGACAGCCAAGGTGGCAAACCGTTCATGATGGCACCGCGCTGGGACGCCGCCCCCTACCTGAAGAACTCCACCGGCGGCGGCACCCCGGCCAAGCGTGGAGCCGCTTCCTTTGCCTACCTGGGCTTCCTGCACTACAGCACGAAGGTCACCGCACCCGAGCGTGGGGTGGCCCAGCACATCAAGAGCGTCTTCACCAACCCGTCCCGGACCAAGCCCACCAACCCGGCCAAGAAGGTTGCCGGTCAAGAGCCGAAATACCCGCTGCACCGCATCGTCGCCGACGCAGCGCGCCACGACCGCAACAGACAACTGGCTGTTGCGGACTGCAAGCGCTACTTCGGCCCCAGGTACTCCGAGAACAACACCAAGGACTGCGACGAGTTTCCCTTCGCCTCCACCTATGAAGGCGCGGCGGAGTTCGAGTACACCGGCGACGTCATGAAGAACAACTACTCAGTGCTGCCGGTCAACAAGAAACAGAACGGCGACGCGGGCACCCTGCTCAAGAGCTTCTACGCCAAGAACCGGATCATCGACGGGATGGAGGACGGCTTCGTCGTCCAGATCGACTAACGGCAGGTGTGCGGGGCCGCGGTCAGGCGGCCCCTCACACCTCACTCCGCTTCCGGCCAGAACTGCATTAGCCACCGCTCCACCCCGTGGGCAACGCCAACGTCCTCGGTCACCCGCTGTACTTCGGATCGACCAGCCGAGCCCACCCGGACCCCCCAGCGTCCCCCCGCGTCACCGAGAACCACGACGTCGTCCGCGCGCTGCATCCCCCAAACCGCCAGCTCACCGCTGGCCGTATCGACCACCGCCTCCTCGGACTCTTCCCACTTCTCGTCGGCATCTGCAGCAGGCGGCGGCCCATCCCACACCTGCACTGCGACGGTGGCGGTGTGGGTGTGTCCAGCACTGTAGAAGTCGAGACGGCCCGGGAAGACGTTCAGGTACTTTCCGAACTCGCTCTCGTCCGGGTACGGAACAGCAAGCGAAGCATCATCCGACTCCTGCAACGCGAAACTGTGGTACGCCACCCTCACCTGCAGCTCCTGCTGCCGCACTAACCGCGCCACGACGCCTCCCCAACTCGTTTGGCTCCAGGCCGACCCTACCCACCACGTCGCTACAGTGCCGGCGTGAACCTCCCCGTCGCGCTCTTGCAGCCCACCACGATCGACCGCAGCGCCTTCGCCTCGGCCCGGTCAGCTTCCAGCGGAGCTCGACCGCGACCCAATCGGTGGCTTAGGTGCATCTTGCCGTCGTAGGCGGAGCGCCACTTCCCGCCCGTGAGGCTGCAGTTCTTGCCCTGGCGAGGCTTGACCATTGCCTCGGCCAGGAGGACTTCCTTGCGAGTTATCTGCATCGCTACCAACGGCGTGAGCCACCGTGTGCCACAGGTGCCGCGCTGCCGTTTCTCAGAACGGCAGCGGGAATGTGAGGCACACGGAGCGCTGTTCCACGCGTCCCGACGATGCAGAACCACGGGAAGCATCGCCGCCTGAGCTTGCGAGGGAGAGCAACTTCGCTGATTGACCTTCACCTTGGGGAAGGTCGCAGCATCGTGGCATGCACTTCCAGATGCCCCCGTTCCGCTATCAGGAACTCATCCGCCAGGCCGACGAATACCAACTTGCCCAGAAAGCGCGGAAGAGCAGCTGGGCTACCGCAGCCGACAAACCGCTGTTCTCTCGACTACGTCTGCTGTCCTGGCTCCGAGGATGACAGGCCACCGTACGTGGGTATTGCCTGTGCCTCACATGCCTCGGAACCTACCAAGACGCTGCGGTTCCGGTACACCAATGGCTCTGCGCGCCCACACCGAACCCAGCGTGCAGATAATGCGGGTATCGCAACCATCATGGTCCGCGCCGGTCCACAAGTGGAACTTGTCCCGCTGACACCCGGTCCGGGATTCGCGGGCCAACTTCAGCCCGCCTATCGCGTCCACCAGTCGTAGTCCGCCGTTCTTGCCGTCCGACAACGACGCGCTCGGGGTCGACGACTACTTCGCGTCCTGGTGGGACGCGCCGGGAGTGCACGCGGCTGCGGACACCATCAGCAGCGGGCAGGCCAGGACGGCCAGGCGGCGCGCCGAATACATAGAGTCCCAGATCAGGTGAAGTGACATCAGCTCCATGGGTCTACCCACCGTTCCCTGGCAGGCCAACCGACGACCGCAGGACGTCCGGAATCGAGAGCGGCACGGGGAGCGGCCATGCGGCCCCGCAGTGTCTGCTTTCGTCGCTGGCGGTCGATATCCCCCACTCCGGGCTCCGGCAGGCCGTGCAGGGCTGAGTTCCCGTTCGGTGCCGGTGACATTTGTCATCGCCGATGCGGTACGGCCGGCTCTGCCCGCCCCGCTCGCCAGCCGGAAGGATCGGTGATGTCGAAAGCAGCACAAGCCACGGATCAAAGGGGCGGACATAAGCGGCACCATCATCGAGCAGCAAACCAAGACCGCCGTCGAGCCGAAGCAGTCTGAGGGGCCTGGCCAGGGTGAAGCAGCTACCAGTGTCATTCTTCGCCCGCTCCGATCACCACGGCGGCCGGGCACGTAGCGGTCAGCGTGGCGATGGCCGGCGCCACGGTGGCACTGCTGTGGTTCGACCAGCGCGCCAGCTTCCGCGCTCTCGGCCTCACGCAGCCTCAGGCCGCCTGACAGGCCCCAAGCGCGGCTTGTCTCCCGTCGGCCCTGCGCAATGATCACAGTGCCACTCCACCATGGAGCGCAAGCGATCTGCTGCGCCAGCGCACGGCCTTCCTGCTGCTGATGAACCACCGTGCCCGAGCGGTCATCGAGGTCGACAGACGCCAGCACTTTAGGCACTGACGGGCAGGCCGGCACTTCCACCGTCTCCTTCGCCGGCACGGTCATCTCCCGGGCTGAGGGGCTTCGTGCGCGGGCCAGTTGCGGGGCGGACCTACCCGCGTGACGTCGTCGACGCGGTTGAGCAGTTCGGCACCGCGTTGCCTGGGGCGGTCGGGATCTCGGGGGCGTTGGCGCGCCCAACGGGGCACGACGAGGGCGTTGTCGGGCAGGTGCTGTCTCTTATCTCGCCGAGCTCGGTCATTCAAGGGAGTGTCCCCCGGAAACCCTCCGCCCTCCGATGCACCTGCCCTCGAGCCGCCGGCAACAAGCCGGCACCGAAGCCCCCGGCCTCGTGCCGGTTCGGCTCGCCGCTGCGCTCGGGGGCGCACATGCCTGGAGTGGCTGCCGTGGCCTGTGCCAGGTCGGCGAAAAGGCCGCGGATTCACTCGCTCGGGTGAACGTGGGGAAAGTGGGGGGAGAAGTGAGCCTCAGGGTTCGTCAGGGGGGCGAGGACGCGCACCGCGTCCGTGTCCGATAGATGGAGAGCCACTTACATGACGCCGTCGTTGGAGTGGACCGGGTATCTCCCGGCCGCCGTGAGCGCGGTGCACGCGCTGGGGTCCCTGGTGCGCCTGTGCTGGGAGCGCAGCCCGGTCGGAGGGAAGACTCGTCGGTCCCGCGCGGCCGAGGGCCCGTGGGACTGCGAGGGCCGTTGCTGGTGTGTCGCCGGCGTTCCGGTCGTGCGGGTGGATGTCGCCGCTGAGGTACCAGTAATGGTGCGCATCGCGGTCGCCGTCGGTCCCGCCGGGAGCGGCGCGACGGCAGGTGGGGAGCCGGGCCCGTGGTAGGCGACGGCCTGTCTGGAGAGGCGGTGGCGCTGGGCGGAGACGTAGCGCAGCGGCTGCTGGAGTGCTACCCGGCCTTCATGGAGGCGCAGCCGTCCAGGCTGCGGCAGGCGTTTCCGGCTCTGTCGCTGGCCTCGTGCCAGGACGTCGCGCAGGAGGCCTATCTGCGGGTGGGGTTGAAAGCGGCCGACGGGGATCTGGCGCCAGAGACAAATGTGATGGCGTATCTGCGGCAAGCGGCCCGCAATCTCGCCATCGACCGGTGCCGCCGCGAGCAGCAGCGGGGCAAGCGGCTGGTGCTGATGGGCGGCGACGCACTGGATGCCGTGCCGGAGCCGCAAGTGTTGGCGGATGAGGACCGGGTGGTCCTGCAGGAGCTGGTGATCCCGGCGATCGAGGAGATGCCGGAGAGCCGGCGGCGGCAGGTGGTGGACCTGCAGAGCAGGGGGCTGAGCGATGAGGAGATCGCGGCCGCGCTCGATATACCCGTACATCGCCTCCACAACCTGCGGAACAAGGCGGTTGCGCATCTAAGACGCAATCTCGCTGGGCATATTCGGGACGGGCATCGGAAGAAGACGCAGCACGGAAAGAAGGACAGGTGACGGATGTGAGCAGGTACGACGACCACCGCGGCGGGGCGGGGTGCCCGGAGCCGGTGGTCCCGGCCGGGCTCGCGGAACTGCTGGCCCAGCTCACCGGCCCACCCGACTTCTGGGACCGGCCTGACGGGCACTTCGGCCCCCTGGCCGAGATGTATGCGCTGACTGCGGAGGAGCGGGCGCACGCCAACTCGCTATACCGGCTGGGTTCGAAAGCCTTGGGCCGTGACGAGCTGCTGCCGGCCGCCAACTGGCTGGGCGCGGCCGCCGAGGCCGGCCACCCCGGGGCTCTGTTTCGGATGGCCGCCCTCACAACGCGTGCGGGGGACGAAGGGCGTGAGAGCGTGCGGTTCCTCGTCGCGGAGGCGGCCCGGCACGGACACGGCGACGCCCGTGCGTTGCTGGAGGCGACGGCGGGCGACAGGTTGACCGACCGCCCTGCATGCCCGGTGATCGAGGATCCGCAGTTCATTGACGAAGTCCGCAATGGCCTGGGTCTTCCCCGGGTGCCGCAACTGCCCGCGGGCACCAACCGAGGCAGAGCCTTCGCGTCAGCTGAACACACTCCTCTGGGCGGACAGGAGGCAGCAGCTCCTCCCCGGCTCGTCCGGGTACCGGCACCCAGGCTGGGTCAGGTGCGTGGCCCGGGTTGGGTGCAGCGGGAGATGTCCCGGCCGGAAACCGGCTCCCCCGCGGACGACCGACCCCAGCTCTCTGCCCATTCCGGCGCCGCACGCCCCGTTGACGGGCTGCTGCTGCCGCTCCCCCCTGAGCAGCCAGGGTTCATGCCCAGCGCCCCAGCAGATGAGAACGAGGGCCACGAGCCCTGGTCTGCCAATGCGCTGCGGCCAGCGGTGCTGACCGACATGGCCCGCAGGACACCCGCGCACACCGACACACCTCAGCAGTGGAAGGCCGCAGTCAGAGCCCTGGACATCCTCTACCTCGTCGACGCGGCAGGCGGGATCACCACCCGTGCCCTGGCCCGCCGAAGTGGGCTTCCGCTTGCAGCAGTGGCTTGGCTGCTGCACTGGCTGCGCGGCCAGCACCTCATCTCCACGGTCGCCGGCGCTCACTTCCCCGGCCCGCTCATGGAAATGACGCGCGACCCTGAACAGCGCGACCGGCTCCTCCAACAGACCCTCGCCGGCCTGCGTGACCAGCTCGGTGCAGCCGTCTATGTCAGTGGCTACGCCCACGGAGACGTCGAGGTCCTCCAGTCCGCGTACGGACCCGAGGCGCCTGCGGTGGAGGAGTGGGTCAACTTTCGCGACGCAGCACACGCCAGCGCCGTCGGCAAGAGCCTGCTGGCCCAACTCGACTTCGACGGTCGCATGAACCACCTCGCCCGCTACCGGCCGATCAAGCTCACCGACCGCACCATCACCAACCCCCGCGCGCTCTTCGAAACCCTCGACGGCCATGGTCCCCATGCCGCCCAGTTCGATCTGCTGGAGTACTCCCCCCTCGAAGTCTGCGCCGCCTTTCCGCTCGGCATCCCTGGACAGGCCACCTGCGTGGCCCTGTCCCTGCCCGCCGGACAGCGCCACCGGCTCCTGCCCGCCGCCCGCGCCCTAAGCGAACGCTCCGCAGGACTGCTTATGGCCCTCCTACTGACCGATGAAGCTGCCGACGACCGCCGGCCACTACCACCAGCAGCAGCCGCGGAAGGAGCCGACCAAGTCACCATCGCCGCAACAGCCCATGCCCTACCCCGGATACACGCAAGCCAACGCTGAGCAGTCTCCTCCCGCCCCAGGCCTCATCCGGGGCGGGAGGAAGAGCCTTTCGCACGCTCCCGCGCGGCCGAACTGGACGGCGTACCCGTGCCGGCCCGTGGCGGCGGCAAGGGTCAACTCGTGCACGTCACCCGCGCCGTCGAACGGCCAGACGACACCACCGAACATGTCCGTGAGCAGCGCGGGAGCTGCTCGCGCTGCCCTTCTCCTCACAGCCACTTCTGCGAAGTGATAGCGGTAAGCGGGGGATCGACCAGCTGAATCGCGCGGCGTGACGTGCACACCCGGGAGAAGGCGTTGGGCGGCCGCTGCGTAGGCGACACCAGTGACCGCGGCATCAACGTGGACGTATCGACCGCCGTCGGGGCTTTACCGCCCCATTGGTCTTTGCATTCCAAGGTTTTGACGCTTTGTCACCTCCTTAATGCGGTAGCCCCTCAGCTCCGCCCTGCCGCCCGATACCGTGTTCGCTGGAAGATCGCGAGCGTAACGGGGAGCCAGCTATGGCGCACGAACACTTCACTGTCCATCCGAATAAACTCTGTGCCTTATCCCGTGACTTCAAGCATGTGGAAAGCCGGCTGGAGGGACAGATAAACCGGTTCGCCGATAAGGCAGAAAACGTCGATGACGCGTTCGGCGTTCTCAGTGAATCTACCGAGGCGCTGGCCAAATACGTGGAGATGACGCAGGCCACCGTCAAGAGCCTGCAGCAGCTACACAAACAACTGGCCGGGTACGCGGCCGGGCTGGACCACACCGCCGCGAACTACGAGCACACCGACGCGCAGCACGCCGTGGAATTTAAGGGGGAGTGACCATGGCCGAGCAGCAGCAGGACATCGAGAAGAGCTTCAACATCCTCAAGCCCGGCGGCAACCCCGACGTGTTGCGCAAGTGCGCCGAGGCATGGCGCGAGATGGCCCATGACCTTCAGGCTGCGGGCCGGGATCTCGACCAGCAGGTCGGAGATCTGGATGATGCGGACTGGGGCGGCCGGGCCGCCACCGGGTTCCGTGAGCACTGGAGGCACACCAAGCAGCAGATCGACCATGGGCTGCCGAACTTCGAACGAGTGGCCAAGGAACTGGAGCAGGCCGCCGACCACATCGAGGACACCAACCAACGGGTCCAGCACGTCCTTGAGGAACTGGCGGTCACCGCCGCCGTGGGCCTGGGACTGACCGTCATCACCGCGGGCTTCTCCGATGCGGTGGCCGCTGGCGCCGCGGCGGCCGAAGTCGCCGAGGCCGGAACCGTCGTCGCACGCCTCGCCAGTCTCCTCAAGAAGGTCGAGGAAACCCTGGAGTTCGTCCGCGGCCTCATGCAGAGCAGCAAGTTCATGAAGTTCGGCGTGGAGTTCGGCACGAACGTCGCGGGCAACTTCACAGGGAACGTGCTGGGCCAGGTGTTCACCGGCCAGGAGGTCACCTGGGGCCAGGACCTCCAGGACGCCGCGGTGGCCGGCGGCGTCGGCACCGCGCTCGGAGCGGGGGGCCGGGCGGTGGGGGGAAAGATGTCCGGCGCGCTCGGCAAGGTCTTCGAAGGTGATGGCTTCTGGGGGAAGACAGCCACGGGTGCGGTCACCAGCGCGGGCGGCCAGATGGCTGCCGACGGTGTCGATATCCACTTCGAGCAGGGCGGCAAGACGGGCGCCAGCATCCTCCCCGACCTGGCCACCAGCGCCATCGGCGGTGCAGCGGGCGGTGCTGCGGTGCACGGCGGCGAGGCCCGGTACGAGCACGGCGGAGGGGGACGGCACCGCGACCCCGACACCGGCCCGACCTTCGGCCCGGGCCGGCAGGCCGCTGCTAATGGCGTGGTGTATGGAGATGCCAACGCCAACGAGTCCGATATCACCGCCGACCACCCGAAGAGCCCGTTCGACGAGCCTGGTTCCGCGCTGACCGACCCGGACGGTGCGTATGGGAAGTGAGGGTAGACCGTAGGAATGTGGCGGATCAGGAAGAGCGTTCGCAAATATCGCGGGGATCCAGAATGGCATCACTACCGGAAAAGGGAATCGGCTGACTGGACAGGCCAGTTCGGGGTCCCCGGCCATCCTTTCGGCACATTCGGAAATCATGTCCAGCATGTACTGGAAGGGCGGGTACGAGGATATCCGACGACGATGTTCCATCTGGCCGGAGTACGCAAAGGCGGCCGCTACGGCACCATCGTCAATATGTATTCGGTGGCGGTCCTGACACTGCCGGGCAGCCTTCCCGACACGTCGGTCTCCGTCGGCACGTTGGTCTACAGGCTTCGGATGGACCCCTTCCCGCCCCGCGCGGGTACCCCCCTCCACCTGCCTCCCGGCCGCAGACCTCGCATGGTCAAGTGCTGTGTGGATCGCGCCTTCGCCGAGCTGGTCATCACCGAGCGGGTGGTCCGGATGACCGCGGAGGCCAAGATGGGGTGGCGTCTGCACGGGAACCACATGATCGGGTGGATCAAGGAGCGGAAGCCGTACGAGAGGGTCATCGGCCTCGCGGAAGCGATGGCCGACGTCGTCGCCGAGTTCCCCGCATCGGTGTGGACTTGGGAAACCGGCGACTGCCGACATGTGTGATCGCCGGACTGTTCGAGTGTCATAGCGCCAGACCTGTGTCATGTCAGTCAATCCAAGACCGCTATTCATAGAGGCGGCGGATCAGGCGGATATCGCAGTACGACGGCGACAGCGCCGTCATGACCACTACATACAGCGCGATCTTCATCTGGGCGCTTTCAGGGCTCTGGCAGGTGAGATTCGGGCCGGTGCCGTTGCCGGCAGTGGAAGGGGGTTTGCCGCGGGCGGTGCAGTCCGTCATGGACAGTCGTGAGCAGGATCCGGTCCTCGAAGGCGCCGTGTGAACGGGGTTGATTCACCATTGGGGGCTCCGGGGCTGGCCGTGCGCCATCCTTTGCCCCCTCGGGTGACGGTTTCCACTGCTGCTTCCACGGCTGACCCTCAGCCGGCAAATGCTGGAGGCCAAGTCAGAAATAAGCAGCAAAAAACGGCCTCTCGGACTCCGCGCTTTTGCGAGACAATCGGTCGTATGGTTTTCTCCTCTCCCATTCGACTGTGGCTGCTCCCCAGCGCTGTCCTGCTCGGCACACTGGCCATCTGGGGCACGCTCCGCTACCCGCACCTGCCAGACCGGATACCGAAACACATCGGCATCGACGGGGTAGACGCTTGGACGAACCGGTCGATTGGTAGCGCGTTCATGCTGGTGTTCGTGTACGCGGGGGTGACAGCGCTGGTGACCGCCTGCGCGGAACTGACTCTGCGGGTGACCCCGCGCGCCGAGCTACCAGGCGGAGGCGCGACACCGTTCGCCGGTGGGCTGGTGCCCCCTTCGGCGCTTAAGCGGCCTGCCAGCCGCACCTCGGCACGCCGCACCGCCCGGGCGTTGCTGTTGCTCAATGCATGTGTGGGCATCTCACTCCTGGTCGGCTGCGGAACCCTGTGGCGCTCCGCGCCGGAGCAAGAGGTGCCGGGGTTGCTATTCGCCGCGATGATCGTGCCGATCCTCGTAGGGACCGCGCTGACGGTGGGGGTGACGGTACGCGACCGGAAAGAGGCCACACACTGAACCGGTGGAGCCACGAGCCTTTCCCGCCTCAGCTCTCGGCCGCTCGCCACCCGCCCCGAAGTAGCCAGGGACCTGCTCGGGCGAAGAAGCCCTCAAGAGAGGTGGTGCAGTGGCCAACCAGAAGCCTGAAAGGCACTGGGGAGCAGGGAAGGTCGTAGCTGTCTTGTCGTGGGCAGTGGTGGCGCTGGTGTTCTTCTTGGTGACGGTCGGCGCAGTCACTGCCGAAGTCTTCGCTCTTAACCCGCCGGGCCGCCAGGACCGCGTCCGTATCACATCGTGCCAGTGGAAGTCGGAAGGACGCGGAGGTACCTCAGCCGAGTGCACCGCGCACCGGGTCAGCGGTGCAGGTAACGCAGTGGTGCTGCAATACAAGGGCAGTCCGGGCGAAACGGTGACGGTCACCGAGACTCCAGGCGGCGACCTGGTGGTGAAAGCCAGCGTTGTTCAATGGGTGACAGCCGCACTATTTCCGATGCTGCCTTTGGCGGCTGCCGGTGTGTGCGCAGTCGCCGCCGTTGGTGCGGCGCGCCGGTCTGGTCCGCTTTTCCCTCCGCCCCCTGTATTGCCGCAGCGCGCGGGCACGGGTGAGGCGGTAGCGCGCCGCCGCAGCCAGTAGTGCGCCGACACAGCTCCATTCGACCTCCGCCGCACCGGTGCCCCGCGGCGGCCGCCCTCCTTGTGCCCACCAGCGGTACCACTCTGGACACGGCGAAACGGGGCGCGCATGAACGCTGGCCACGGGGGTGGAGGCGGCCACGGTGGGGCACACAGCGGACACGCCGGCGGCAGCCACCATGGCGGACACCACACGGTCCACCACAACGGGCACTACGGAGCCCGCCACGAGGCAGGCGAGCGGCCCGACGCCGACAACCCATCGGAACGCGGGACCAACTACCGGGATGGCTCTGATCACGACTTCGGGGGGCGGCGATTGTCCATCGGTTTGGGAGGCACTGACCCGTACGGCGAATTCGAAATGTTCGCGGGTTCCGGCAGTGCCTTGGCGTCGTCTTCCGCTCTTGGGGCACGCCTTGCGGGTGAGCGGTTGAGCGGGCGGATGCTGCGCAGGATGCCGCCGACGAGTTGGACGAGGTCGTGAGGCGGTGAGGTCGGGGTCGACCTCACCAGCGTCTCTGGCGTGGTTCACAGGGGTCAGGCAAGCTCACTCTGCCGCAGCCGGCGCTCCAGGCGCGCCACATCGGCGTCGACGATGAGCACGAGGGGGGCGCGGGCCCTCAGCGGCGGGACATGTAGAGGTTCAGGGCCTTGTGCAGGACCTTATTGAGCGGGTAGTCCCACTCGCCGAGGTATTCGATGGCCTCGCCGCCGGTGCCGGCTTTGAAGCGGAGCAGCCCGAGCAGGTGATTCCCCTCGTCCAGGGTGTCGGTGATGCCCCGGAAGTCGTAGACGCCCGCTCCAAGTTCGTAGGCGTCGGACATCATCCGCCACTGGATGGCGTTGTTCGGCTGAACCTCGCGTTTCCGGCTTGTGGAGGCGCCGTAGGAGTACCAGACGTGCCGGCCGACGGTCAGCATGGTGGCGGCCGCGAGGACCTCTCCCTCGTGATGCGCGAGGTACAGGCGCATGCGGTTCTCGTCCTCGGCCCGCAGCACGGTCCACATCCGCTGGAAGTAGGCCAGAGGCCGGGGGATGAACCGGTCCCGCTCGGCGGTCTCGACGTAGATGTCGTAGAAGACGGGCAGGTCCTCGTAGCTGCCCTGGTCCACCTTGACGCCGGCTTTCTCCGCCTTCTTGATGTTGCGGCGCCACTGCTGGTTGAAGTCCCGCTGGACATCCTCCAGCGTGCGTCCGGCGTAGGAGACCTGGAACACGTAGCGCGGCTGGCCCGCGGCGAAGCCGTCCTCGCCGCCTGGCTCTGTCTGCTGCCAGCCCATCCGCCGCAGCCGGTCGGCGATGCCGAAGGCCCGCGGCTCGTGCGCGGTGGCCTCCACGTCCCGCAGCCGCCTGGCCTGCGGGTTGGCGATCGCGGCCTTGACCGTCTCGGCACTCCAGCGGCGGGTGACGACTGGTGGCCCCATCTTCACTGAGAAGGCTCCCTGTTCCTTCAAGTACGCGAGCATGGGCTCCAGCCACTGCTCCAGATCCGGGGCGGCCCAGTCGATGACCGGTCCTTCGGGCAGATAGGCGAGGTACCGCCTCAGCTTCGGCAACGGCCGCAGCAGCACCAGCCCGGCACCGGTGAGGTGGCCGTCCTCATCGAACCAGCCCAGGCTCTCCGCCCGCCAGTCCGGCTTCACATCCCCCCACGAGGGAACCTGCATGTGACTCACCGAGGGGCAGGCCGTGATGAAGGCCAGATGCTCCTCGCGGGTGATCGCCTTCAGGCGATAGCTCATGCGCAGTGCTCCTTTGCTCGATGCACAAACCTACTGAGCTGCTGTCAGCCGTCCGCCTCGGCCGCACACTGGTGTGGGATGCCGAGACGAGTGGACCTTAGCCAGGGTGCTGTCATTCCTCATAACATCGAACACGGCGGAGCTGGGGTGAATCCCGAAGCCGTGAATAACTGCTGTCGGAACTGGGTTCTGGCACACATTCCGTGAAAGATCTTGCTGGCTCTCGCCAGCAGAAGGCGCGCGCGTCATGTGAGCTGCGCGGACCACGTGTCACCGGGGTCCGGTGAGGTCTGACTCAAGATCGTTCACGGAATGTGTGCCAGAACCGGAACTGGCGAACAAAGCCAACCGGGACGACAGCCACACAGAAAAGGCCTTCGTTTGCAAGTTCCTCGCCGGATGGCTGCTCTTCTGGGTGCTCTGCCTCGTCGCTCTCTACCTTCTGTGGGAGCCAGCCTCCGCAGACACGCCACTCACACCGACCGCCGCCGCGCGCCCACGTCCAGATCCGCACCGGCTGCCAGACCAGCTCCAGCTCCTCGAACAACACCTTCAACGCCCCAGCCAGCGTCCGTGACGCCTTCTCCAGCTGCGGCAGCATCAAGCGCCGCTCCTCTTGGAAAGCCCAGCGACTTACCTGGATGGTGGCGTCGACCATGGTCCCGCCTCTGCGGCCGACGGGCAGCAGCCAGTACAGGAACTCGCCACTGCCGCCTCGCAGGTCGAGGTCGGCCAGACCGATCAGCCCAAGGGCTGCCCCTCCGTCGCCGGGAGCGATGGCTCAGATCGCGGCCTTCTCCTTCTGCCAGCGGTGCTGCCACTGGGAGATCTTCTGCCGGGCTTCGTCGACGGTCAGCTGTGCTGGGCGGTTCCAGTGCTGGATATCCGGGTCGAGGCACGACTCGGCGAGCGCCGGTGCGTCGCTCTCTTCCCAGGGGCGCAGCTGCATGTCTCTGGGAAGGGGGAAGACAGGCTGCTTGCTCTGGCTCATTAAGCCGGCGGGGACTACGGGAGGTAGGGCGTTGATCATCGGTCCATCAACATCTCGGTAGCTGTTTGCTGACCCGGGGCAGCTGAGGAGGGAACTATGGATCGCAGTGGGTGCGTCACATGATCGTGACGACTTCTCAGGCCTTTTTGCGAACTGCGAACCTTGACGACCTGGACGGGATCACTGATCTGCATACTCAGGCCCGCGCCACGTATTACCAGGCGGGTGGCCTGTCAGAGGTGGAGATCACATCTCCTGATGCGCGCGCTCGTCGGCGGGAGGCTTGGATGCGTTCCATCCAATCTGACGCCACGACGGTGCTGTGCGCGGTGCTAGAGCGCGAGATTGTGGGCACCTTAGCGATGGGCCCTCCCCTGGAATCTGCAGTAGATGCCGCAGCCGTCGGCCAGCTATACCAAATCCACGTCCGCCCCGGCTGCTGGGGGCAAGGTATCGGCAGCCAGCTGCACGCGGCATTCGTGCAGTTCCTTCGCGATGCGTCACTGGACACGGGACTGCTCGAAGTATGGGAGCGCAACACCCGGGCGCGAACCTTCTATACCCGGCACGGATGGAAGCCGGACGGGCACCCTCGGCCCGGTCCGTGTGACGCGAGCTACGTTCGCATGCGCCTCAACCTGGGTTCCGATTTCTAAAGTGTCGGGCAGCACTCCAGCTCATCAGCCACACGCTCCCGAATCTGCACCTGCGAGATCCCGTTTCGTGGTGGACCAGCCATCCACCGTACATTGACTGACAGATGTCGAACCGGCAGTCGCCGGTGCCGGTCAGGAGTCGAACGTGATGTCCAGGCCGGAGGAATAGCCCAGCCCGCCTTCGCTACCAGGCGCAAACAGCGGCCCCGAACCGGGCCAGATGGACACGGCTCGCCAGTGGAATTGGTCCTGCTGGGCCTGTTCCACCGTGAAAGTGACAGGCTGTCCGGCAGTCAGCTCACGAAAACCCTCAGCCTGGATAGCTGAGAAGTGTGCCCACACCTCGTCCGGCACGGCCGAGGAGGCAAGGACACCCCATCCCTCCTCACGGCGCCATTCGAGCACATGCCCCGCAAGCACATCGTCTGAGATCGCCTCGGACACATTTCCCCTGCCCCTGGTCGATGATCGCACAGAGTGAAACTGCTGGTCAGGCAGCACACGAGCGACCCAGTGCGTGGAAACCTACGGTGCCGACCTGAACGACACCGTCGCGTTCTTACAACCCGCGGCGACGACGCACAGGGCTTTGACCTCGGCACGGTCGGCGGTCAACTTCCGGCGTAGCTTTGCCGCGCCCCAGTCGGTGGCGTCGTGCCCGGGGGCGTCACCGAGGAGCCGGAGCTCGGGTGCGTGCCTTCGCGCCGCCGCCGCACCGGGCGGCCTCGGGGCGCCGGCCCCCGTCCGGGTGACTTCCTCAGTCGCGACGAACTCCCGGGCGGCGAGGGGCGTCTGTCCGGCTATGAAGGTCCCCGAAGAGCACCTGAGCGAGCCGGGATTGGTCGTTATCGACGTCACTGCGGCCGACGAAGCGACCGCCACCCAGGCCGCGGCGGCGCTCGGCGGGTTGTGGCTTTCCACCGGGCCCTCCGCCCCCTGGCGCACCCCCGGCGAGCCCGGCGTCACCGTCCGCGCTTACGCCGACCTACGCTGCGCACCTCTGGCGGCCGGCGACTTCGATCCCGCCAGCGGCTGAAGTCACCCCGGCGCGCGGGACGGGTGGCCGTACGCGGTCGACTGGGCATGTTTCGTTGCGCGGTATGACTTCCCACTCCCCCGAGTGACTGCCGCCGTATTCCCGGTCGGAGGGTGGCGCTACGGCGCTATCAACAGATCATGATCAAGACGACTGTCCGCGCCTTCGCGGCCGTGGCCCTCGCCCTGCTGCCCCTCACCACCCTCACTGCGCCCGCGCATGCGGCTGAGACGCTCAGCCTCCACGACGGCATCGAAGCCCTCCCCCAGGCCGCCGAAGTGCGCGACGGCTACGAACGCACCAAGTTCAAGCACTGGATCGACGAGGACAACGACGGGTGCAACACCCGGGCGGAAGTCCTCCTCGCCGAAGCCATCACCCCACCGACCGTCGGCCCGGGCTGCAAGCTCACCGGCGGGACCTGGCGCTCGTACTACGACGACACCACCGTGAACGGGCCCTCGGGCCTGGACATCGACCACATGGTCCCCTTGGCCGAAGCCTGGGACTCCGGCGCCTCCCAGTGGGCCGCCGCCCGGCGCCAGGCCTACGCCAACGACCTCGGCGCCGACCGCTCCCTGGTCGCCGTCACCGCCCGCAGCAACCGCTCCAAGGCCGACCAGGACCCCGCCCAGTGGATGCCGCCGGCCGCCGATGCCCGGTGCACGTATCTCTCCGACTGGGTCTCCACCAAGCTCCGCTGGTCGCTTACCGTCGACCGCGCCGAGCGCGACACTCTGCGCCAGCTCGCCGCCGGGTGCGGGAACACCGACGTGGAGTACGAGCGGGTGTAACAACCGGAGCTGGGGGCGTCGGGTTTCGCTGTTGTGCGCGCCCTGGACGCAGCGGTGCGCCGCAGGCAGGATCCTGCGGCGCACCATGGGTAGCCGGTCAGAGTGACCAAGCCTTACCGGCCGGGGACGGACGGGTTAGTGGTGGTGGCCCCCGTGACCGTAGTGCCCACCGTGGCGGCCCCAGGTCTTGGAGTCGACGATGCGGCGGTGGTCGTTGCGCAGGGTGGCGGTGTCGCCGTCGTTGTCCCAGACGTAGGCGCGGCGGTCCTGGTAGAGGTCGAAGCGGTTGTCACGGCCGATGCCGGTGTGGACACGGACTTGGCTGTGGCCGTTCAGGCGCACGTTGCCGAAGCGGTAGGTGTGCCCGGAGCGGTCGGACAGGGTCCATCCGCGCAGGTTGACCGGGAGGTGGCCGGTGTTCTTGACCGTCACATACTCCGCGTTCAGGCTCCGGTTGGAGCGGTCGTCGCGCCCGGGACTGTCGTACTGGATCGCTCCGAGAGTCACCGCAGAACGGTAGTGGTGCGGGGCCGGAGCGTGGCGGCCGTGGCCGGCCGCGGCGGCCGGGAGGACAGCGGTGGCTGCGAGAGCCGCAGAGCCGAAGACCGCGGCAGCAATACGTGAAGCGTTACGGGACACGAAAACCCCCTGGATACGGCGCCACGGTGGGCGCCGGAAACCGGATACCCGGCCGGTTTGACCGGGCCCCCACACAGTGACTGCCGGTCATGTCTTGGCGGAAGAAATCCGGTTTGGTGTTACAAAACACGGACATATACACAACCACTCCACGCCAGGCGCACACTCCCCCGCGCCCGCCAGCCGCAATGCGACGCCCTGTACATGCATCCAGACGCCCCAAGGGGTTAGCAGTGGTGCACAGCTCGCGGCCACCGAAGGTCGGCGTCGGCGCGCTCGCGATGGCCGGACAAGCTGAATGGGATCACCGCCGCCAAGCCCTGCGGTAATGCTCCACTGGCGCGTTCTCGTCGCGAATACGGCTTGAAGCTGTACAACCCCACAGCGTGGTGATGGGTGTCACGTAACTCCACGAGCCGGAATGCCGGTTCCGTTCCATGGATACCGTTTCGTGGAGGTATCCAGACAAACCCACTTGCGTATACGTTCCCGCCCACAACTTCTTCATGGAATCTTCATTTTTGTGGTCGGGGGATGACGGGGATGTCTGTCTTAGTGCGTCGAAGACGCTTTCATCGGGTGCTGTCGGCGGGGATAAGCGGGCTTCTGACGGCAGGTCTGCTGCCCGCGGTCCTCGGACCGTCCGCCTGGGCCGCGCCTCACCCGTCGGCCGTCGCCACGGCAGACACCACGGCAGACGCGTCGGACCCTCAGGCGCCCACCGAGGACACCGCTCTGGATCAGGCCAAGCGCACCGGGCGGGAGGTCGAAGTCACTTCCTTGCGGGGGGAGGCTGCCGATGTCGTGGCCACTCCGGAGGGCAAGCTTCAGGCCCGGCAGTACCTGCGTCCGGTCCGCACCCGGGCGTCGGGGCAGTGGAAGGACATCGACACCGACCTGGCCAAGCGGAGCGACGGGACGGTGGCGCCGAAAGCAGCAGCCGTAGGCCTGGTGTTCTCGGGAGGTGGCGACAAGCCGCTGGTGACGCTTCGCAAGGTGGGGCGCGAACTGGCGCTGTCCTGGCCGGGAACGCTGCCAGCTCCGGTACTCGACGGCGCGGAGGCCACGTACCGCGACGTGCTGCCCGGCGTGGACTTGCGGATGGGTGCGCAGGCCGACGGTTTCACCCAGCTTCTGATCGTCAAGTCGGCTCAGGCTGCGGCGAGTTCGGAACTGTCGCAGCTGCGACTCAAGCTGGCGGCCGACGGTATGGACGTGAAGGAGACGGCTGCCGGCGGCTTGGAGGCGCTCGACAAGGGCGCCGGGTCGCCGGTATTCGAGGCGCCCACCCCACTGATGTGGGACTCCAGTACGGGCGGGGATGCCGCCGCAGCCCGCAAGGGCCTGAAGTCCGTCCCGACCGCCGGGAAGACCGCCCGGGCCACCGGGCGGGCGGCCGCCGCCGGCGCCGAGGGTGACGAACCGTCCGCCGGCGAGTCGGGCAAGCTCGCGCCCGTGGGCGTGGACGTCCCGGCAGGCCAGGACCAGGTCGTCCTCAAGCCCGACGCCGATGTCCTCAAGGGCAAGGACACCGTCTACCCGGTCTTCATTGACCCGCAGTGGTCCACGCCGCGGGCGACCTCCTGGACGATGGCGTCGAAGTACTGGGCGTCCTCGCCGCAGTGGAAGTTCAACGGCGACCACGACGCCGGATTGGGCTACTGCGACTGGAATTACTGCCAGCCGAACGACACCAAGCGCCTCTTCTACCAGGTGCCGACGTCCGCCCTCGCCGGAAAGTCGATCCTGTCGGCGGAGTTCGTGGTCCGTAACACCTGGTCCGCTTCCTGCAACAAGCGGGAAGTGGAGCTGTGGCGCACCAGGCCCATCTCCACGTCGACGACCTGGAACTCGCAGAACGAGTCGGGCTTCTGGCAAAAGCAACTCGCCTCCGACAGCTTCGCGTACGGCTACGAGGGCTGTGCGGCAAAGGACGGTGAGTTCAACGTCAGGTCCGCAGTGAAGGAGGCGGCGGACAACAGGTGGCCGACGCTGACCTTCGGGCTGAAGGCTGGAAGCGAGAGCGACGGGTACGCCTGGAAGCGGTTCTCGGACAAGGCGTATTTGCGGGTGACCTACAACCGGCCGCCGCCGCAGGTGAAGCCGTCGCAGCTGCTGATGGAGTACGGCGGCAGCTGCAAGAAGTCCCCTGCTCCCGCCCGTATCCGCACCCGGGGGAAGGTGTATGCCAACAACGTCATCGACCCGGACCGGGACAACGTCCAGGTCCAGTTCCAGGCCAGCTGGGACGCCGGTGACGGCAAGGGCGGAATCGCGCGGTGGAAGCCGGGGCTGACGACGGCGAAGAAGTCCGGCTCGGACTTCGCCGTCAGCCTGCCCACCTCGATTCCGGCGAACAAGACGGTGAGCTGGGCGGTGCGGACCTACGACGGCGCACAGTATTCGCCGTGGTCGTTCGCCGGGTCGGCGGAGGCGTGCTACTTCGTCTACGACACACAGCAGCCCGCGGCACCCACGATCGGCTCAGGGGACTATCCAGCCTCCGACCCGGAAAACCCGGACGACCCCTGGTACGACGGGGTGGGCCAGTACGGCACCTTCACGGTGGCGGACACGCACCGGGACGTAAACCGCTACGTGTACGGCATCAATGGTGATCCTTCCGGTAAGAACGCAGTGACGACGGCTGGCGGCGCGGCGCGGAACATCTCCCTCCAGCCGGAGAAGCCCGGGCTGAACTTCGTGACCGTCCAGGCCTTCGACACGGCCGGCAACAACAGTGAAATACGCACCTACCGGTTCCGTGTGAAGGCCGGCCAACCCGAGCGCGCCACCTGGCAGTTCGACGAGCGGACCGGCGCCACCGCGGCCAAGGGGTCCACCCCGGCCCGGAGCGCGGGCCTGCACGGCGGTGCCATGCCCGGTGCGGAGGGCGTGGCAGGCACCGCCGTGTCCCTCAACGGCACTGACGGCTACGCGGCCACCGACATCCCCGTCGTCGACACCTCTCGCGGCTTCTCCGTCTCGGCCTGGGTCCGCCCGAGCCAGATCCCCGACCACCCGGCGATCGTCGCCACCCAACCGGGCAACAACCGGCCGGGCTTCGAGCTGTACTACTCCTCCGACCTCAAGCGGTGGGTGTTCAACCAGTACACCTCCGACAGCCCCGACGCCGGCATTGCCCGCGCGATGGCACCCCAGCCAGGCGGCGTCACCGCGAACAGCTGGACCCACCTCGTGGGCGTCTACGACAGCACGGCCAAGGTGCTGCAGCTGTACGTCGACGGCAAGCTGGTCGGGCAGACGCCGTACGCCGACGCTTGGAACGCCCGCCGGGGCCTCCAGTTGGGCGCCGGCTCCTACGGCGGAGACCCGGGCGCGTTCTTCCCTGGAGCCCTGGACGAGGTGCAGATCTTCGACAGGCCCGTCTCCGCTGGTGAGGTCACCCGCCTGTACGGCAAGGAGCGCATCCACGGGCCGGGCCGACCGGCCCGCGCGGTTTTCCCGCTCGACGAGCTGGCCGGCGCCAAGCAGGTGACCGGCCACGGCGATGTCATGCCGGCCGTCTTCCACGGCGGTGCCGAGCCCGGCAAGGCCGGGGTGGCGGGCAACGGGCTGGCGCTGGACGGCAAGGACGACTACGCCTCGGTGGACGCGGCGCACTTCAGCACCGAACGGTCCTATGCGGTCACGGCGTGGGCCCGGGTCACCGACGCCACCCGTAACCAGACGGTCGTCGCGCAGGACGGCAGCTTCCTCAGCGCCTTCTACCTGTCGTATGAGGCCTCCGGCGGTGTATGGAGCGTGCGCCTGGCCACCAAGGACGCCACCGAAGGCGGCCTGACCCAGCAACGCGTCGTCTCGAAGCAGAAGGCGAGCATCGGCAAGTGGGCGCACCTGGCCGCCGTGCATGACACGGTGGACAACACGGTGAGTCTGTATGTCAACGGCATCCTGCAGGGCAGCAGCGCAGCACCGCAGGCCTGGTACGGCGACGGCGCCCTGCAGATCGGCCGGGCCCTCTACCGCGGCGCCTACACCGACTACTTGGCCGGTCAGATCGATGACGTTCGTATCTTCGACCGCTCGGTCTCCGAGGGTGAGATGCACCAGCTCGTCCAACGGCGCCCTGTCCTGACCGGCCGCTGGCAGTTCGACCAGGCGGTCGATCCTGGGGTCAACTCCGTATCGCGGGGCCCGGCCATGACACTGGGCGGCAGCGCGAAGCAGGTGCCCGGGGCTGGATTCCTGGGTGAAGGCGGACTCGTCCTGGACGGCAAACAACAGGACTACGCCTCCAGCGCGGTGCCATTCGACACGAGCGAGAGCTTCACGGTGACCGCCTGGGTGCAGGCTGCTTCGGTGCCGTCCCGTCCTTCCGCACTGGTCAGTGCCGAAGGAACCAATGCCAGCAGCTTCGGCGTCGGTTTTGTGCCCAACCCGAAGGACCCCGCCGCAGAGGGCTTCTGGGAACTGGCCATTCCGCGGGAGGACACAGCTGACGCCGAGATCGACTGGGCCGGCAATGCGCAGTCCTTCAACAGCGTGACGGACTGGAATCACATCGCGATCGTCTACGACGGTCTCGCCAAACAGGCCCGCATTTACGTCAACGGACAACTGGGCGAGGCCGCCTGCATCGACGGAAACGGCGACGGACAGGCCGACGAGGCGGCGTGCGTGGAGGCAGTCCCCTGGGCAGAGAACGTCATCTCCTTCGAGGCTCTGAAGTCCCTGCAGCTTGGACGGGCCAAGGGCCGAGGCTCCTTCGGGGACTACTGGCCGGGCGCGATCGACGACGTGTGGACGTTCCAGGGCGCGCTCAGTGACGCGCAGGTCAGCCGGGTCGCAAGCGAGCTGGACGGCTTGCCGACCGAAGTGCCCGACGTCCCCGACGGGGGCTGATGGTGTGGCGTGCGGTCCATGGAACGCATGCCACACACCGAGCAGATTTTCCTGACGTAGGTATCCGCCGCTGCGCCATGGGCGCACATGCGGTGAGCGGCAAGGGGTGGGACGGAAATGAACGGCATGCTTGGTCTTGTCAGACGCGTACGACTGCGACGCAGACTCGCCGTGGGCATCTCCACGGTGCTCGTCGGCTCCCTGTTGCCGGTCCTGCCCGCAGCGGCGCACCCCTCTGCAGTGAGCGGATCGGGCGACCGTGTGGACGCCGGCAAGGCCGTCGCTGGCACCTACGGCGTGCGGGTCAAGCCGCGGAAGCGCCCTTTGGGACCACGCACCCCCGAGGAGCGCCCCAGGAGCGTCTGGCCCAAGGCCGCCACGGCAACCATCCGCCTCACACAGCGCGACGCCGCACCGCCGGCAACGACGGCCAACGGCAAGGGCGAGGGGCTCCCCCTGACTCTCGCTCCCGCCCAAGTCGCATCGCGACGGTCGGCGAAGGCCACAGGCACGCACCCAAGAGCGTTACCCGGCGCGGTGACCGCGCACATCCTCGGTCAGCAGCACAGTCGCCGGGCCGGCATCGAGGGAATGCTGTTCACCCTCCAGCCCGCTGGCGGCTCCACCGCGGCCGCCGGGCAGCAGCCCGGTCCGCTGCAGGTGAACGTCGACTACAGCGACTTCGCCGGTGCGTACGGCGGTGGATACGCCGCCCGGCTGCGCCTCGTGGAGCTGCCGGCGTGTGCGGCAACCACGCCGGAAAAGGATGCCTGCCGCACGGCGAAGCCGCTCGCCACCAGCAACAACACGGAAAAACACACTCTGACGGCGTCCTCCGTGCCGCTGCGGGCGAACGGGCCCACCGTCCTCGCGGCGGTCGGTGACGACAAGAGCATCAAGGGCGACTACAAGGCCACCAGCCTGGCCCCCTCCGCCACGTGGAACACCAATCTCAACACCGGTGACTTCACTTGGTCCTACGACATGGCCGTCCCCGAGGTCCCCGGCGGCCTCAAGCCGAGCGTGGGCCTGTCGTACTCCTCCGGGTCCATCGACGGCCGCACCGGCAACAGCAACAACCAGGGGTCCTGGGTCGGTGACGGCTTCGAGCTGTGGCCCGGCTACATCGAGCGCCGCTACAAGCCCTGCTCCGACGACGGGGAGAAGCACGCCGACGGGAACAAGCCCGGTGACCTGTGCTGGGGTTACGACAACGCCTTCATCTCCTTCAACGGCAAGGCCGGCGAACTTGTCCCGGCCGGCAAGGACGAGTGGAAACTCCAGAACGACGACGGCACGAAGATCAAGCGACTGGCGTCCTCCGCGCGGGACAACGGTGACAACGACAACGAATACTGGGAACTGACCGACCCCTCTGGCACCCGCTTCTACTTCGGCTACCACAAGCTGCCCGGCTGGGCGGCCGGCAAGGACACCACCGACTCGACCTGGACCGTCCCGGTCTTCGGCAACAACAGCGGCGAGGACTGCCACAAGGACGCCTTCAAGGACTCCTGGTGTCAGCAGGCCTGGCGCTGGAACCTCGACTACGTCGTCGACCCGCACAGCAACGCGATCGCGTACTACTACGACAAAGAGACCAACTCCTACGGCCGCGACCTGAACAAGGACGACGACACCCCCTACACCCGCGGCGGCTACCTCAAGCGCATCGAATACGGCCGCGCCTCCGCCGACCTCTACGCCGGCAAGCCGCTCGCCCAGGTGTCCTTCACCAACTCCGAACGCTGCCTGCCCCAGACCGGGGTCACCTGCGCCGCCGACACCATCGACGCCAAGAGCTTCTACTGGTACGACACACCCTGGGACCTGAACTGCAAGGCCGGCACTGCCTGCGACCAGGGCCGGCTCTCCCCCACCTTCTGGACCCGCAAGCGCCTGACCGGTGTCACCACCGAGGTCCTCAAGGACGGCGCCCTCACCCCGGTCGACTCCTGGGCTTTGAACCACCGCTGGGGCAAGGCCGACGTCGACTACCAGCTGGAGCTGGAATCGATCCAGCACACTGGTCGCACCGACACCACACCTCTCACCCTGCCGAAGACCACCTTCGCCTACACCCAGCTCGCCAACCGGCTCGACAAGACCGGGGACGGCTACGCCCCGTACGTCAAGGACCGCCTGTCAACCATCGACGACGAATACGGCGGCCAGATCGACGTCAACTACTCCTCGGCCGCCTGCTCGTTCGACAGCCTGCCCACCCCCGAGTCCAACACCACGCGGTGCTTCCCACAGTTCATCGGCGGAAGCTCCAGCGACGACATGGACAAGGAGTGGTTCAACAAATACGTCGTCACCTCCGTCACCACCACCGACCGCACCGGCGGCGCCCCCGACCAGGTCACCCGCTACAGCTACCTCGGCGACGCGGCCTGGCACTACGACGATGACGACGGGCTGACCAAGGAGAAGTTCAAGACCTGGTCCCAGTGGCGCGGCTACGGGCACGTACGCGTCCAGACCGGCGGTCAGGGCACTGCCGCGGACGCCATGAAGACGCAGGAGGAAAGCTACTTCCTGCGCGGCATGGACGGCGACCGCAAGGCCTCCGGTGGCGGCAGCAAGGACGTCAGCGTCGCCCTCGACGAGGGTGAGGGCGAGCCTCTCACCGACGACGCCTCCGCGGCCGGCTTCCCCTTCAAGACCGTCTCCTACTCCGCACCCGGCAAAAAGGTCCTGGCCAAGACGGTCAGCCGGCCCTGGCACCACGAGACGGCCAAGAAGGTCCGCGACTGGGGCACCGTCACCGCGAACTTCACCGGCACAGCCAGCACCCGCGCCTGGACCTCCCTCGATGACGGAGCCGGTGCGAAGTGGCGCACAACGACCACCGCCTCGACCTTCGACACCGTCGCCGGGCGTGTCAAGGAAGTCAGCGACCGCGGCGACGACAGCACTACCGACGACGACCGGTGCACCCGCACCAGCTACGCCACCAACACCGACAAGAACATCCTCACCCTGCCCGCGCGGGTCGAGACCGTCGCCACCGAATGCGGCAGCAGCCCGGACCGGTCCAAGGACGTCATCTCCGACGTCCGCACCGCCTACGACGCGGCCGGTTACGGCGCCGCGCCCACCAAGGGCGACGCCACCGCCGTCGCCAGGCTGAAGAAGCACGATGGCACCACGGCCACCTACCTGGAGACCGGCACCACCTACGACAGTTACGGACGCCCGGAGAAGGTCACCGACCTCACGGCCAACGTCACCGCCATCGGCGACAGCGCGCCCACCCGCACCGCCCGCAGCGACGGCCGCACCACCACCACGGCCTACACACCGGCCACCGGCCTGCCCACCAAGACCGTCACCACGACGCCCCCCGCCGACGCCAAGGACAGCACCACCGCCCAGACCACCACGACCGAACTCGACCCGCTGCGTGGCGTGCCCGCCGCAACCGTCGACACCAACGGCAAGCGCACCATCCTGAAGTACGACGCTCTGGGCCGCTCCGTGAAGGTGTGGCTAGCGGACCGCCGGAGCACCTCGCTGCTGCCCAACTACCAGTTCGACTACTACGTCGAAGAGGGCAAACCGGCCACCGTCGCCACCCGCACCCTCACCCCGGAAGGCGGCACCCAGGCCGTCTCCTACACCCTCTACGACGGCTACCTCCGTACACGCCAGACCCAGGCACCGGGGCCCGACGCCGGATGGCTGATCAGCGACACCTTCTACGACGAACGCGGCCTGGCAGCAAAGACCTTCGCCCCGTACTACGTGGCCAAGAAGCCTGAACGTGAGCTCTTCAAGCCCATCGATGCGCTCAGCGTCGAGACCCAGACATGGAAGACGTACGACGGGCTGGGCCGGGAGATCGAGTCACGCGACGTCGCCGGCAACGGTGAGGGAGGCAAGGTCCTCTCCGTCACCAGCACCCTCTACGGCGGGGATCGCACCACCGTCATTCCGCCCCAGGGCGGCACCGCCACCACTACGGTGACCGACGTCCGCGGCCAGACGACCCAGCTCCTGCAACACCACACCCGCGCCGCCGACGCTCCGGCCGAAACCACCCGCTACTCCTACACCCCGGCGGGCCGACTCGAAAACGTCACCGACCCGGCAGGCAACAAGTGGGCCTACCAATACGACCAGCTCGGCAACCAGACCTGGTCCAAAGACCCCGACAAGGGCACAACAAAGGCCACATTCAACGACCGCAGCCAGCAGACCTCCACCGAGGACGCCAACGGAGCCGTGCTGGCCACCGTCTACGACGGCCTCGGCCGCAAGACGGAACTGCACGACAAGACACCGGACGGCCCGCTGCGCGCCAAGTGGGTCTACGACACCGTGGCCGGGGCGAAGGGACAACTCGCCGAGTCCACCCGCTACCTCGACGGCAAGGCCTACACCAACAAGATCACCCAGTACGACCCGGTCTACCGGCCCCAGCGCACCGCCACCGTCATCCCCGACTCCGAAGGCGCGCTCGCCGGCACCTACACCGCCAGTACCAGCTTGTACGCGAACGGTCTGCCCCGAGGGCGCAGCGTCTCCCAGGCAGGCAACATCCTCGGCAAGGGCTGGAACTACACCTACGACGACCGCACGATGCGGGTGACATCTATCTACGGCACCGGCATCCGCTCCGACGCCGCCTACACGCTCACCGGCAAGCCCCTCACCTACCGGGTCGTCGGCAGCGGTAAGCCCACCCAGGTCACCAACACCTACGAGTGGGGCACCCAGCGCCTGTCCAATTCCCGCGTCGACCGCCAGGATGTCGTCGGCGTCGACCAGTCCGCCACCTACGGCTACGACCCCGCCGGCAACGTCACCTCACTCTCCGACGTCTCCCGCTCCGGCACCGACACCCAGTGCTTCACCTACGACTACCTACGCCGGCTCGCCGAAGCCTGGACCCAGGACGAAAAGACCTGCGCCGACAAGCCCGCCGGCAACCTGATCGCCGGCCCGGCCCCCTACTGGCAGTCCTACGGCTACGACACCGCCGGAAACCGCACCACCCTCACCCAGCACGACCCCACCGGTAACACGGCCAAGGACACCAAGAGCACCTACACCTACCCCAAGCCCGGCACGCCCCAGCCCCACACCCTCACCTCCGTCGACACCACCAGCCCGACCGGCACGCGCGCAAGCAGCTACCACTACGACAACACCGGCAACACCACTACGCGCCTGCTGCACGGTGATGAGCAGTCCCTGCGCTGGGACGCCGAGGGGCACCTCTCCAGCGTCACCGAACCGGCGGGCGACAGCGGCACCAAGAACACCTCCTACGTCTATGACGCCGACGGCAACCGCCTGATCACCCACACCGACGACAGGACCACCCTCTACCTCGGCGACCACACCGAAATCACCCTCGACAAGGGCGCCGACAAACCCAAAGCCACCCGCTACATCCCCCTCGGCAGCGGCAACCAGGCCGTCCTCGCCGACGACGGCACCTACACCATCACCGTCGCCGACCGCCTCGGCACCAGCCAACTCGCCATCAACGCCACCGACCAATCCCTCACCCAACGCCGCAACCTCCCCTTCGGCGGCCCCCGCGGCACCAAACCCACCCACTGGCCAGACTCCAAGGGCTACGTCGGAGGCACCGACGACACGGCCGACACAGGGCTGACCCACCTCGGGGCACGTGAATACGACCCGGAGACCGGGCGCTTCATCGCAGTCGACCCCGTCATGGACCTGATCGACCCCCAGCAGATCAACGGCTACACCTACGGCAACAACAACCCGCTCACCTTCAACGACCCCACCGGCCAAACCTTCGCCAACCCCGACGGCAGCGGCGGAACCGGAGTCGTCCACAACAGCCACGGCGGCATGCGCCTCTCCGGCTCCAAGGACTACATCCCCGGCCCCGGATCCTGCATCCAGCCCTACTGCCACACCCCCTACAACGGACCGGTCTATCGCAACGCGGGACAGCAGGCGGCCGCGCAGTACATGTGCGGATGCGAGCGGCCTGAAAGACTGGTTTTCCAGGAAAGACCACGGTCCGAGTGGTTCCCCGCTGACAGCATCGCCGGCAAGGCGGAACGCGGTGACTGGCTCGGCGCCCTCAGCGACCTCTGGAATGGACCTACTTGCCAGCCCGGCGACCTGTGCGAAAACATGGCATACGGCGTTATGCCTATTGTTCCAGGGGGTTCTGGAGGGCTGCCCAGGCAAATCCCCCAGCGCGCTATCCCCAGCGGGCCAGGGCTCAGAACCATCTCAGAGGCCAAGCTCAGCCCGAACGATGCTCGACGTATCCAAAATGCCGCGGACAAAATGGGTTACCCAATAATTGTGGTCGGGAGCCGCGTCGGCGCCAAGGGCGGCCCTAACCCTACGTCAGACTGGGATTACATATTGAGCGGCCCATCAAGAGCGAGAAGCCGAGTAAAGAACTCCCTACCGAGGGGGAGTGGTGACGGCGAGGGAAGCGGCAGAGGTCGCGATTTCTTTCAGCGCTACAATCCAAGTCGTCCGGACTATTCAGAATTGGATCCGACGCGCCCCCACGTCATATTCCAGCCCAGAGAAAGGTAACGCCATGAAACCCTCGGAACGAATCATCAACGAAATGGCCCAAGGGCTCTTCTCCCTAGAGGAGGGCGTGAAATGGTTCTCCTCACTAGAGGAGGACGACAAAAAGGAAGTACTGCATGAAATCGTTCGCTACGCCATGCAGGCCCACATCACAACGCAGGACGGCCGGGAAGGCGTGGTCAAATCCGGCGTGAAGCCCACCATGACCCCTGCGGTGTTGATCACCCGAGAACCCATCGTCGAGCGGATGGGGACCATCATCAATCTTCCAGCGGCGGAGAACACGAAGGCATTTCGCGTGCTCATCTCTGCTTTCTCCGTGGCAGACACGCGCCGCAGGGAAACGGAGTGCCGGGGAGTCTGCAGTCACGAATGGCATAATCTGGAGTAAATGCCACATGGGGCTCACCAGGGACCGCTCACTCAGCTTTTCCGAGCTGCTGAGCCGGGCCAAGGATGCGGGCATTTCACTGCGCCCCCGCGGGACGCAGACAGGTCCGCTCAGGGCTGACCACCTCCGCAAACTCCGCCTCGGCGACTTCCGCGAGAAGATTTCCGAATCCGTGGGAGCGAGGGATATGCAACGAATCAGGACTACTTCGATGCGCAGTAGCCGGATGGGGCTCGCCTGCTTCGTGTGCGGCCTGGCCCAAGGGGTCCCTCCGTGGGGAGACGATGGGAAAACTCCGACTTTCGATATCTGTCCCTGCTGCGGCTCGGAATTTGGATACGAAGACGCCACAGATGCTGGCGTGTTCAGAGCCCGAAGGCGTTGGAGTGAACGCGGATACGCATGGGAAGACCCGAAAGCCAGGCCCGAAGGGTGGGACTTCGGAGTCCAGCTCCAAAACGCGCTTCAGAAGAATGGGTAGATACTTCGGAGACCAGGTGAGGGGTTATGCTCACCCCGTTTCTCCCCCTGGTCAAGGTGCTGCCGTTTCCGGTAGTGGCGTAGGCCGTCCTTGACAGCAGCGCAACCGGCCGCCGGCGCCCCTCATTCTGAGGATCTTCTTGCTCCACCTCGCGGCGCCGCGGCCGGGAAGTTGATGGCTTGACCTTGCCGCCCGAGCCGGGCGTGGGCGTCCGCAGAGGACCGCGCCAGTTTGGTGGCTCATCGCATTTAAGGGTGTAGGTGGGGTCTGAATCCACCGGTTTCAAGCAAGCTCCGGGCGATGTAGTTGGTGAGGTTCCGGAAGCCCAGGGCGGAGCCGCGGAGGTGCTCGAGGCGCCCGTTGATCGCTTCGGTCGGGCCGTTGCTGGTACCGGGGCGGTCGAAGAACGCAAGAACGTCGGCCGCCGCGTGACTGTGTCGCGCACCACGCCCTCCGACCCGCACTTCCAGCACCACGGATCCGACTCGGCGACTCGGCACTCGATCACCGCCTGATCCAGCTCAAGGCGTTGCCCGACGGCTTCCAGACCGAGTTCATCGAGACGGCAGAACGTGGTCAGACAGGGCGCGGCGAAGATAGCGTGGAGCATGTCGAGGCCTTTCGGATGGTAGACCTCGACGCCTACCCGCCAACACCCTCAACTGCGAAGAGCCAGTTTGGTGAGCTGCGTCTTGCCAAGGCCAGGGATGAGGTACAGGTTGACGCAGGCGGAGTAACGGGTGCGGGCGTTCTCGCGGTGGACGGCGACGTTCTCCACCAGTACGTCAGGTAGGCGCCGACGCTGCCCTGAGCGGACGGGACGGGGAGACCCTCGAGCAGGGAGTGCCAGGTCGCCGGCAGGTCCATCGGCGGTGGTCACCAGGCATCGCCCGGGGGATCTGCATTCGCCGTCTGCACCCCATCGGGATGTCGGTCGATCCAGTGGAGACCACCGATGTCGAGGCGGGTGCGGGTGCGGGTTACGGCGACGTAGGCAAGGCGGGCTTCGGCGTCGTCGATGGGACGGGGAATGGGACGACCGGAGTCGTCCTGCTGATCGCTGTCGGGTGGAGGTTGGAAGTCGTCGGCGATTCTCACGGTCGGCCATTCTCGACCTTTGGCCTTGTGTGCGGTCGAGACGGTGACCTGCGCCTGGTTTTCGTCGGTGAGTTGGTTGACTGCGGCGAGAATGGCGCCTGTGCCGTGTTTGTCGACGAGATCGACCAGAGGCTGCAGGTCGCGGCCTGCTGGGTCGTGGCAGGCGTAGTCCTGCAGGTCGCCCCAGGAGGTGAACAGCACGAGTTCGGGGTGGCTGGTTCGACGCCCTTCCTTCAGGTCCCGGGCGGCGAGGGCAAGGGCGCGGAGGCTTTCTTCCCCGCCGACCAGGGCGACGCGGTAGCCAGCGTCCAGGAGTTGGATGACTTCGGTGATGGCGCCGACGTTGGTGCGACACAGGACAACGTCCGGCTGAGTGACGGGTCCGAGTTCGGTGGGTACGTGAGCGCTGCCTTGTAGGCGGATCGGTGCGTCAGCGATGGCAAGCCAGCGGTTGGCCTCGTCGGCCAGGCAGGGGCCGAAGCGGAAGGACTTCGACAGGGCCAGGGCGGTGCCGTTGAAGCCGGTCATGACGTCTTTGGCGCCCCGCCATTGGTAGATGGCTTGGGCGGAGTCGCCGACCATGACCAGCTGGGCATGGCTGCGCTGGTTGTTGAAGACCTGCTCGACGACGGGGTTGGTGTCCTGGGCTTCGTCGAGGAGGAGGAAGTCCGCGTCGATCTTCGGGTTCGTGAGGGACCAGATCTTGAGGTAATGGTCGTGGTCGAAGCGGACTTTACCGTCATCGGGGTGCTGAAGGTCGCCCCAGGCCTTATGGGCGAACGGCGTGATGAGCTGAGCGAGTTGTCGATGCAGGGTCTGGTCTTCCAGGCCGCGTAGACGGGGGACGTGGTGGTGATTGATGGTGGGGTCCGCGGAGTGGCAGAAACGGGTGACGGTGCGCAGGGTGGCGTAGGAGAGGGTTTTGGGTGAGAGGTCGCGTTCGCCGATGCGGACGTACTTGGTGATGCCCAGGTCTTGTCCGGTCTGCCAGGCGGGGCGGCGTGGGGCGTTGAGGCGGCGGGCGTAATGGTGGCCGATGGCGGCGAAGGCCAGGGCGTGGGCGGTCTTGCAGGTGACGGTGTTAGGGAAGCGGGTGGCGGCGTCGCGGGCGATGGCTTTGTTGTAGGCGATGTAGCGGCCGAGGCGTTTGGTGTTGTGGGCGAGCAGGGCGAGGGTGGTGGTTTTGCCGGTGCCGGCGCCGGCTTGAAGGGCGAGGTGGTCGCCGGCGTGGAAGTGGTCTGCAGCGGCGGCTTGTTCGTCGGTGGGGTTCAGCACTTGGGTTCCATCTGGACAGTTCGGGGTTGGGTGCCAGCTTGGGGCGTTGCTGATCTGGTGAAGCGCTTGAGTAGCGGATGCGTGATGGCGGGTGTACCGGATGACCGTGTGGTCCGTGGTTGTGGTGCGCGGGGCTGGGGTGTGGCGGTGGGCTGAGCCGCGGGTATCAGTTGCTGCGTCCGCGGTGCCGGATGACGGTGGGCAGGCGGGGGTGCATGTACGAGTGGTGGAGCAGCGGGTCGAAGACCTCCCACTCGGCGAGCGCGAGGTCGGCGGCCTGCGAGGCGGCTGCGTGGAGGGGGCAGCGTTGAGTGCGCCAGCGCAGCTGCTCTGTGTAGGGCAGCTGGCCCAGGTCGTAGACGGCCATCTCGGATGCGGGAAGGGTGAGTTGGCCGTGGGTAGGCGCGGCTGACATGAGTGTCCAGGTTCCCGTCGGTGTGTCTGGGGTGAGGACGGGGTGGGTGCAGCGGTGGCGTAGGCGAGTCTGTGCGACGCACTGGATGTCACCGAGGGGGCGCGGGGCGAGGTAGCGGCAGTACAGAAGCTGCACCACGGGTCGGGCGGGCTGGCACGGCGTGGTGAGTGGGTCTGGTGCGGGTTCGGTGGGGTGTGGGGTGAAGGCGCCGGCGTCGAGCAGGCGTCGGGTGCGCAGGGCGAGGTGGCGGCGTAGTTCGGCGAGCTGTGGGATGAGTGGCGCGGTGGCGGGGAGTGCGGGGCAGAGGGTGGTGTGGGGGACGCGGCACCAGGGTGTGCCGTCGTGTGCGGGGTGGGCGATGCCGGAGCTGACATGCCAGCGGCATCGGGCGGGAACGGCGGCCGCGGTCATCTCGTGCGGATGGAGGCCGATGGGGTGCTGGTTGGTGCGGGTGTACCAGTCGATCCGGTTGCCGCAGTCGCGGCAACGGGCTGACTGAGCCGCGCACGGCAGACGGCTGGGGCTGTCCGTAGCGACGCGCAGGGCGCGCGGAAGGTAACGGGGGCGGACGGGGCTGCCGTCCCATCGGCGGGCTGGCAAGGCGGTGGTGGAGCGCATGGCCGTGAAAGTGACAGTCGGCGCGCCGGAATCGCGGTGCCCATGCCGTCCGCATCCCACGGATGGCTCACTCGTGGCGTGAGTTCATTCGATTCACGTCTATACGTTCGTGGTCAAGGCCCGGATCGGGTGATCTGCCCAGGGGTGGGGCAAGGAAGCTATTCGGCGGGGTCGGCCGGCGGTGTGTGGCCGTCGCAGAGGGCGCCGAAGAGGTGCTCGATGGAGACGTCGAGGGCGTGTGCGAGGGCGTGCCAGGTCTTGAGGGTGCCGATGGTGCGGCCTTGTTCGATCTCGATGAGGGTGCGTCTGGCCAGGCCACTGCGGTGTGCGAGTTCGTCGTAGGTCCATCCGCGCTCGCCCCGCAGCCGTCCCAGCTCCAGGCGCAGGGCGGTGAGGTTGGGGTCGGGCGGGAAGATCGTCACCTTCTTATCCGAAGGTGCAGACCCCTGCCCTGTCAGTGCAGACCTCTGCCCTATTTCTGCAGGTGGCGGCAGCGAGAGGGAGGGCAGAGGTCTGCACTACCGTTCCGCCCACCCCTCCCCCGCCACCGCATCGAGGACCAACTCCTCTGACGCGGATGAGACAGAAAGGTCTGCAGTCATGAGGCTGTGCGCGACCGGACCGACCGTGCGCCGCACCTGGACGGTCGAGCTGCGACCGCAGCACGGCGGCACCCTGATGACCTGCCCGCAATGCCCCGCGGGCATCAGGCCCCTACCTCTGGCAACGGCGGCAGCGCTGCGGCCCGCCGTGGTTACTCACCTGGCCGGCCATGCCCGGCGCGACGCTCTGCCGGCGCACTTGCGCACCTGCCGGTGCCGCGAGCGTGGCTGCCCGTGGCATCCACGCCACCGCGGCTGCTCAGGCCCCATCTCGCTGGTGCTGACCTGCGAGCACGGCGGACGCCTGTGGCGCCTGACCGACGCCTGCACCGCCTGCGCACACGCCACCGCACACAGCGCCATCGTCCCGGAGTCGACGCTGACGACGTCCCCTCCCCTGCCTCGTCTGCCAAGGCGGTGCCGGACAAGGAGAGAACCTCGGGAACCTGGGTCCGCAGTGCGGGTCCGGGAGATGCTCAGCTACCTCGCAGCTGCTCTCCCGCCACCCACTACCGCGTCCGCCCGGTTGCTGGCTGTGCAATGCGCCCTGCGCTCCAACAGTCCGGGGAGACTCTGGATGCCCACGGGCCTGCTCAAGGGGCTGCGCATGGGGCCCGGATCAGCACCATGGCAGGAGCTGGAACAGGCCCGGTGGCTGTGCCGTCTGCCGACTGCACCCCCCTCGGGACGTTCCGGAGTCGCGGCACAACTCCTCGATGCCACCATCCTTACCCAGGCACCCGGACTCAGAGATCGCGCTCGCGCCGCCGACTGGGCACTTGTACGAGCAACGCAAACGCGCCAACGCCCACGTACGCCGCACCGGCCAACCCTGGCCCCACGAACACGCACTCGCAGCACTCGACCCCTGGTGGAACCCGCCCTGGAGAATCAGCTGGCAACACACCTACACCGGTCTCCGCTCCACCCTCACCGAAGAACAGCGCCCGTCAGCAAGCCAACGCCGCTGGCTCACCACTCAGCACACGAACTGGCACACACTCCACACCGACCAACGCACACTCCTGACCGCTATCAGCCTCAACCCCACGAACGAGCACTCACCAGCGACCCATCCAAAGTGAGCAGCAACCAAAAGACCTGAACATTCATCACGAGCGATCAAAAACACCACGTCAAACCCACACACTGCCATCCACTGCCACAACCAGCCATCAGCACGGAGCCCCATCACGACAACCAGCTATCTGAACACTCCAGCTCAGACAGCTACAACACACACATGATCACTGGGTGCGGACATCACTGATACGCAGTTTCAGGCTGCGCTGGTGTTGGGGGGTGAAGGCCGGTCGGATGAGGTGCGTGGGGTCCGGCTCGCCGCTTTGCAGACGGCTTTGGTGAAAGCATCCGCGGAGGGGAATTTCCGGCGCACGCTGGTGTTCCACCACGTCGTCAAGGAGGCCGAGGCGTTCGCGGCCGGCCTGCCGGATGTCGCCGCGCAGCTGCACGCTGCCGACCCTGAGCTGTATCCGGGTGCCATCCGGGCCGACTGGTTGTGCGGCGAGCACAAGCCGCTCCATCGCCGTCGCGTGCTCGCTGAGTTCGCTGAGGGCATCGCCGCGGACGGCACGGTGGTGGAGAAGAGCTATGTGAGTTCGGCGAAGGTCTTGGGTGAGGGCGTCGACACCAAGAACTGCGACTCCGTGTACTTCGCGGACGTGCGCGGTTCGATGCCGGACCTGGTCCAGGCGGTGGGGCGTGCCCTGCGGATGCAGCCCGGCCAGGGCAAGGTCGCCAGTCTGGTGGTGCCGGTCCTGCTCGGGCCCGGAGAGACGGCAGAGACCATGCTGACCTCCAAGGCGTACGGCGGGCTCGCGAAGCTGCTGGAGGCGCTCAGGGCGCACGATGCCAGGATCGTGGAGGCATTGGCCGAGCCGCAGGCGCAAAGCCGTACCAAGGGCGTACAGAGCCGCTCGGGGGGCCAAGACGGTGAGGGAGTCGGGGGCGGGAGGGGCAGCTGCGGACTCTCGGCGCCGGCGCGGGCGCTGCTGAAGTTCTCCACCCCCCGTGACCCTGCCCTGCTGGCCGCATTCATCAATCTGCGCGTCGTCAACCCCGAGCACGAACACTGGCGCCGCGGCGTGGAGGCCGCCGCCCTCTACAACCGGCTGCACGGCAACTTGCGGGTGCCGTTCACCTACCGCGTGCCCGCCGGGGACCGGGAGGCAGAGACTGAGGCTGAGGGGTGGCCGGCCTCACTCAGGAGCTTCCCGCTGGGACAGTGGGTTGCCGACGCCCGGCGGCTCTACGCCCGCGGCGAGATGAACACCGACCGCATCGAACAGCTCGAGAAGCTCGGCATGGTCTGGTCCCACTTCGACCTCGCGTGGGAGGAAGGCCTCGCCGCCGCGCGGGGATGGACCACCGCACACGGGCACCTCCTGGCCCCGCTGGACGCCACCCACCAGGGCTACCGGGTGGGCATCTGGCTGAAGAACGCACGGGCCGCCGCCCGGAAGGCGCAGGAGATCGAGCAGCGGCGCGCCGAAGGCCTACCGGTGGAGTCCTCGGCCGGGGCCATGACACAGCAACGGCGCGAGCAGCTGGAGGACATCGACCCCTCCTGGTGCCCGGCATGGCCCGTGACCTGGCAACGGCGCTTCCACCTAGTGCGGCTGCACCTGGATGAGGGCGGGACGCTGCCCACCGCCGCGGGCGATGTCGTACGCCAGGGCGAGGATCTGGGGCGGTGGGTGACATCGGTCCGGCACGGCTGGGACAAGCTCACAGGCGTGCAGCAGTGGATGTGTGAGCAGGTCCTCGGGATCGAGCCCGCGACGGGGGACGAGAAACCAAAGCCGCGGACCAGCCAAGCCGACAAATGGGCCACCAACCTCGCCGCCGCCCAACAATTCTACGAACGCGAAGGACACCTGAACGTCCCCCGCAAACACATCGAGACACTCACCACCGGCGGCGAGGAGAACAACGGCAGCAGCGAAGACCAAGAGCGGCGGGAAGAGCGGCGGGACGTACCGCTGAAGCTCGGCGCATGGATCAACAACCAACGAAGCAGAGCCGCAACCCTCACCCCCGAACGCATCGAGCAACTGTCCGCTGTCGGCATGAGGTGGACATAGGGCACGGCCAGAGCCGGGCGTGGACTCGGTAGGTAAGCTGCGCCGAGGTGCCCGCCTCCTACGCACTGCTGGCCACGCAGCGGACAGGCGAAGCGATCCAGGCGTGGCAGCAGGATGCGGTCGAGCGGGCGCGGGCGGCAGCCCGCAGCATGTTCGCCGGCCTCATGCCGGGATCCACCGGCACCAACATGGCCGACGAGATCGCCGAGAAGGTCCCGCCGCCGGGCTACTGCCGCCAGAGGTAGGGAGCGGGCGACAGATGGACGGTGGGCAGCATGCCTGGCCGCGCCGGGCAAGCGTTCACGGCGACAGCCGGGACCACACCGTCCGCCCCCGCCGCGCGGGCTGGTGGGAGATGGCCTGCGGCCAACTGCCCGTGCGCACCAAAGACCTCGAACGTCCCTTGTGCGGGCGCCCCTGCCCGGCGTGCGCCCGCCGCGTGGCCGACGACGCCGACCCCGCCGCTGCCGCGGCTCGCGTCCACAACACCACGGTCGACCGGCGCGAGGCCGCCGGACAACCACCGCTCCCCGGCACCGAACTCCACCAGGCCCCTCAGCAGCCGCACGAGCCCAACTCGGGCCAGGAGTACGGCAGCAGGACGTCCTCCAGCACGGCCCGCAGAGCCGGCCGCCGCGACGCCGCCCGCGCGTACCGCTCCTCCCGGCGCACCCGCACGCCGATCACCGGCCAGTGCACCCACCAGCGCCGGATGCGGGAGTCGTCTTGGGCCACCAGTTCCTCCGCGCGGCTCGGACCGCTTCCCCGCAGGATTGCGGCCGCCCTGCGGCCGCTCACCCGTGAAGTCGCCTGCTGGGGATGCCACTGCACCGCCACTCCAGGGCGGCGGCATTCACTCGAGAGCCTGCGCCCAGAGGACCGGGCACTTCGGCAAATGCGGGAAGCCGTGCTCGGTCTGGCCATCACGATCCGCGCGGTCGGCGTGCCGTGTCCGGGGACAGGGTGCGGCTGCCTCTGAGCAGCGCCTTGAGGTAGGCGGTGTGCGCGGTGAGCAGTGCGATGGCGCGGTCGGTTCCGCCCGGCAGGAACGGCAGCACGATCAGCGCCGGAACCGCGGCGGCCAAGGCCAGCAGGACGGCCGGGGTGAGGAGGGCGACCAGCAAAACGCGCTGGATCGCGCCGAGCGCGGAGGGCGGGGGCAGGAACGGGATCGTCATGGCCCCCATCAAAAACGCCGCTCTTTCAGGTTTAGACCGACCGGCAAATGGGTGGGCAGGGCTGCCCAGACGGCCCGAACGCAAGGCAGGCACGAGCCTTGAGTGATCATGGAG
>NZ_QUAC01000480.1 GCF_003389455.1 Streptomyces inhibens
GGGCCAGGGCCCGGCCGGCGGCCCCGGTGCTCCGGGCGGCGCCGGAGCGTACGGCGCGGGCACCGCGGCCGGGCCCGTACAGGTAGGCCGCGAGGGCAGTGATCACAGCGATGACGAGGACGGTGCGAGTGCTCTGGCGCAGGAAGCGGACGAACGTGTCGAAGATGGTGGCGGCCGCGTCCCGGGGCATGGTGGCCGGCCGGACGGAGTCCAGATACACCCCGCGCATGACCGCGAGGCCGATGAGCAGCACGATCATCATCACGCCGATCCCGATCGCGGCGCTCATCAGCGCCACCCGGTGCGCGGGCATCACCCAGACGGCGAGCGCGACCAGCGCGAGGCCCACGACGGGCAACCAGGTGCCGACGACATCGAGCAGGCGCATGACGCCCTGCGCCTGCTGGAGCTTGTCGACCTGCAACAGCGGAACGGTCCGGTCGATCTTGGGGATGTCTGCCGCCTTCTCGAAGCCGGCGTCCACCAGGCGCTGCTTGACCTTGTCGACGATGGTGCCGATGTCCAGGACGATGGTGTCCCCCCGCGCTTGCACCGCGCTGTTCCCCTCGCCGGTGAGGACCTTCACCACCGCGGCGTGGGCAACACGGTTGGCCTCGTCCCACACCTGGGCGAACTGGTGGCTGGTCACCACCTTCGACACCACACCGTGCACAGTGTGGGTGAGCGCGCTCTTCAGAGGGCCGGCCAGCGCCGGGGTGTGCTTCACCACCACGGGCGGTGCGCCGGCCTTCTGGAGGGCCTTGGTGAGGGATTCGGTGATCGCTTTGACGTCGACGGTGCCGACCACGCGGTTGGTCAGCCGGTCGGTCACGACATTCTGCACGGCGGGCTCGGAGGCGAGGGGTGCCACGGTCTGGACGTACCGGTCGGTGTCGACAACCTCCCTGTCCACCCAGGTGGCAACGACAGCGAGCGGGGCGAGGAGGAAGGCCAGAACCAGCAGGACGCATCCTGCCGTGTAGCGCCAGCACCGGTGGCGCACGGCGGCGGCCTTGCGCAGCCTGTCGTACTCCGCGCGTTCGGCGGCGCTCAGGGCGGGCTCCTCTTCGGGCCTACCGGAGCCTTGGGGAGCGGAGGGGCTGGACGAGGCCATCGGCTCCTCCCTTCACGCGCGGAACCGTCCATGGCCGGGCGGTGATCTCCACCGTGGCCATCGCCGCGGCTGCTCCGCATCGCCCGGGACGGGTGAGTGACCGGTGGTGCCGTATCAGTCGGTTGCGGCGGTGATCCGGCATGTCGACCACGCTGAAGCGGCCGAGCAGACGGCGCCGCGCAGCCATGATCGCCGCGGCGCCGCGGTAGAACTGGGCGTGGCCGGGACCCGGTACTCGGGAGCAGGCGGCCTTGCCGTGCGGCGGCTCGCTCGGCCGGGGTGGTGGCATGGAGGGCCGGATGCGTCGCTGTCGCGAAGGCCTCCTCGCTCCCGGCGTCAGTCCGCGAGGCGGCGCATCTCCTCGACGCGCAGGCCGAGATCCCGGAAGCGGTTCAGCAGCCCGTACAGATGCGCCTCGTCGGTCACCGCCCCGAAGAACAGCGTCTGCCGGGGGGCCAGCACCCTGTCCAGCTCCGGGAACGCCTCGGCCAGGCCCGCGGATACGTGGCCGGTGACGCGGAACTCGTAACGCATGCGTCCCACCGCTCCTCCCCGCGCCTGGAACACCGTCTTCCCGCATGCTTGCCCGCCGTGCGACGGGACGGCATCACCCACAGCAGGTGACCGCACGGCAGGGCCAGCCAGCTCACAAAAGGCGTGACCGCACGGCAAGGCCGACAAGCTCACAGAAAGCGCAATCGCACGGCAAGGCCGGCAAGCTCACAGAAGGCGGAACTCCCGGCCGCGCTCGACCGCTTCGCGGCGGGAGGAGACGCAGAGTTTGCGGTAGATGCTCCGTAGATGCGTCTTGACGGTGTTGACGGACAGGTGCAGGGCGGCGGCGATCTCGTCGGTGGTCATCATCCGCTCCAGGTACGCGAGCACCTCCCGTTCACGGCCGCTCAGCGGTTCGATCAGGATCGGGTCGTCCTGACGGTCCGGTGGCCGTGCGGTGAGCCAGGCATGTACGCCGAGCGGGCCGTCCGGGCGGTGGAGCAGGTGCCGCATCCAGGGTCTGGCCTCGGTGAAAGGCCGTCGCAGTTGTTCGGGGCGTGCCGCGTCCAGAGCCTGGGCGAGCAGGGCGTGAGCGGCTGCCCGGTCGCCGCCCAGCATCGCGGCGCGGGTCCGCAGCAGCCCGATCCGTACGCGATCGGGCAGGCTCGGCCCGGGTGAGTCTTCGATCGGGGCGACGAGGTGCAGAGCGGTCTCGGTGTGTCCGGCGGCGAGGTGGGCGAGCGCGAGGGCGACGGTCCGGGACGGGCTTGCAGCTTCGGCCCCGTCCAAGGCGGAGATCGCCGTCGCATGGTCCCCGCGGGCCAGGGCCGCGGTGGAGCGCGCGACGGCCAGGCGTTCGGCGGGCCACACAAGGGCGGATGGGACGAGTTCGTCCAGGGCCGCGAGGGCCGCTGCCCACCGGCCTTGCGCCAGTTCCACCCGGGACCAGAGGATCGCTCTCTCCGTCATCAGCACCGGGTCGTCGTGGGTATCGGGGAGCGCCTCGGCCTGATCGATGTGGCGAATCGCCGTGCTGACCTCGCCGCGTTCGCATGCCACAGTGGCAAGCGCCAGGTGACCGGCCCCCGAACGGTGGGGCTGGGGTATGCCGTGCTGGTCGGCGACGGCGAGGGAGCACCGGGCGTGGTCCGACGCCAGGGTCAGCGCCCCGTCGATCCCCTCGGCCAGGGCGAGCCGCCCCAAGCACTGGTGCCGCACGAGGTGCGTCGCCTCGGCCGTACAGGCCCGCGCGGCGTCCGCGAACGCGGTCCGGGCGTCGTCGAGGCGTCCGGACTTCAGCAGGGCGCAGGCCGGCCCGTGGCGTCGCAGCGCCTCGATCTCGGGGTGTTCCTTGATCCGGAATCGTGGCAGCTGCGCCATCAGTTCCCCGATGTGCCGTGCCGCCTCCTCGGCCGCCGCCGTGCCGTCCGCACCTCCGTGCCGCTGCTCGTACGGCTCGGACAACAGCCGCAGGAGGACGTGGGTGAGCCGCGCCTCGGGCGTGGCACATGCTCCCTTGCAGTCCAGGTGGTACTCGGCCCGCGCGAGGCACGCGCGGCAGCCCACAGGGTCGCGCCGGGACAGGTGGCAGGCTGCCGCGACCAGGGCCGGTTCGGCTCCCGGGACGTCCGCGGGCATGCGGGAGAAGAGCCCTTCGAGCCCCTCGGCCTCGGGGTCGGCCAGCAGACGTCCGGGCATCAGGTGCCGGACGGCCTCGGCGGCGCCGTACTTCCAGTCCCCGCCCGCGGCCGCGTGGGCCAGGGCCTCGGTGACCTGGCCGGAACCGGTGAACCAGCGTGCGGCCCGGCGGTGCAACCTTGGTTCGAGGCCGGGCCGCCGGCTGCGCAGATGCGCATGGAGCACCGCGGCGAACAGCGGGTGGAAGCGACACCACCCCGTGTCGGCAAGGGGTTCGACGAAGGCGTTGGCACGCGTCAGCCGCGTCAGGATCCCCTCGGCGTCCTGGCGCCCCGTCAGCGCGTTGGCGAGATCGGGGTGCACCCGGTCCAGGATGCTGACACGCAGCAGCAACTCCCGGGTCGCGGCGGGCTGGGCGTCGAGGATCTCGGCGGTCAGGTAGTCGGCGACCGCGTGCTCGGAGGCGGTGAACGACCGCACAAAGCCGTCCGCGTCGCCCGAACCCTCCATGGCCAGGGCGCACAGCCGCAGCCCGGCGGCCCAGCCCTCGGTGCGGCTGGTGAGGGCCTCCACGGTCTCCCTGCCCGGCACCAGACCGTGCCCGCGCAGCAGCACGGCCACCTCGTGCGGGGTGAACGCCAGGTCGGCGCCCCGGATCTCGTACAGCCGGTCCTCGGTGCGGTAGCGGTGGAGCGGCAGCGAGGGATCCTCCCGGCTGGTCAGGACCAGGCGCAGCCGCGGCCCGGCGTGGTCCAGGACGAATCCCAGGCCCGATGTCACCTCCCGGCCGGGCACCTTGTCCAGGCCGTCGAGCACGAGGACCACCGGCTCGGGAAGCCGTTCCAGGGCGGAGCAGAGGCGGACCAGCATCGAGTGATCGGCGCTGCCGGCACCGACAGGCATGCCGATGTCACCGGTGAGTCCGAGAAGCCCGCGGCGCAACGCCTCCACGATGTAGGCCCAGATGACACCGGGGGTGTCGTCGGAGTCCAGGGTCACCCACACCACCGGCCCCGGGTGCGTCCCCCCTTGCGTCCAGGAGGAGACGAGAATCGTCTTTCCGGCCCCTGCCGCGCCCGTGACGACGGTGAGCGGCCCGTTCGTGCCATCGGTGAGCCGGTCCAGGAGCCGCTGTCTGCGGACGAAGCCGCGAGCGACGGCCGGGACCGAGAACTTGGCCGCGAGCAGTGGGCCCCCGGACGGGTCCAGCGGTACGCCGGCTACGCCGAAGGACGGGACGACGGTGTTCTCGCCGCCCTCTGCGCCTGAGGCACGGGCTGGAAGCATGAGCACCACCCCCAGGAGGCGATGGACGGCGCCTGGCCGGGCATGGACTCCGCTTCCGCCACTGGGTGAAGCGGCTCGTGGCGGGGGACCGGAACCGGCTTTCCCATGGTCACGTGCTCGGCCGTTGATCGCCACGCGACGACCTGGGGACGGATCGCCCGCCCCGGGTGATGCGCTTCGCGGGCCGCGCCCGTGGAGTGGACGGTGGGAGGGCTGTGGCAGGCGGCGGGAGGTTTGATCGCGTGGACAGACGCTGGGCCGCACGGCTGGCCCTGGCGGCGGGAACGGCGGCGCTGCTGGTCCTGCTGGTGTTCGCCGGGCTACGGAGCGTCGTGCTGGTGGCCGTGGGGCTGGCCGGGCTGGCCGCCACGGCGGCCGGCCTGTGGTGGGTGCTCGCGCACGGAGGTGCGGCCAGGGTGCTCGGTCTCCTGCTGACGGCAGCCGCACCGGTCGCCGTCCTGGTGCTCTACGCGGTCGCCGGGCTGCTGTGGGTGGTGCTCGTCTCGCTCGCCCTGTGGACGCTTGCCGTCGTCACGGGCAGAACAGCACTGGCACAGGACACCGGCCCGGCGCGCACGCCGGAACGCCGGGTCGCTCCTCCGGGACGCCCGTTCCTGATCATGAACCCGCGCTCGGGCGGCGGGAAGGTCGGGAGGTTCCACTTGACGGACAAGGCCAGGGCTCTCGGCGCCGAAGTCGTCGTGCTGGACCCCGCGCAGCCGCAGGACGTGGCCGAGCTGGCGAGGCGGGCCGTCGACGACGGCGCCGACCTGCTCGGTGTCGCGGGCGGCGACGGTACACAGGCCCTGGTCGCGGGCGTGGCGGCGGAGCGCGGCGTTCCGTTCGTCGTCATCTGCGCCGGGACCCGCAACCATTTCGCCATGGACCTCGGCCTCGACCGTGAGGATCCCTCGGCGTGCCTTGAGGCGCTCACCGACGGCGTCGAGCTACGCGTCGACCTGGGCTTCATCGACGTGGGGGCGCCCGCGGCGGAAGGCCGGGGGCGGGTCTTCGTCAACAACGCCTCCTTCGGCGCGTACGCGACCGTGGTGCAGAGCCCGGCCTATCGCGACGACAAGGCCCGTACCACCCTTCAGCTGCTGCCCGACCTGCTGACCCACCACAGCGGCCCGCGCCTGAAGGTGCACGCTGATGCCGTGACCGTCGACGGGCCCCAAGCCGTTCTGGTGAGCAACAACCCCTACCGGATGGGAGATCCCGCGGGTCTGGGGCGCCGGGAACGGCTGGACTCCGGTGTCCTGGGAGTGCTTGGTGTCACGGTCGACAACGCGGTGCAGGCGGCCGCAATGCTGCGCGGCAGGCACGGGCCCGGACTGACCTCGATCGCCGCCCAGGAGGTGGTCGTCGACGCCGACGCACCCGCCATCCCGGTGGGTGTCGACGGCGAGGCCCTCACCGTGCCCACCCCCGTACGCTGCTGGATCGAACCGGGCGCGCTGCGCGTACGACTGCCCCGCCACCGTCCCGGCGTGCCGCGCGGCAAGCCGCCGATGGACTGGCGCAGGGTGCGCAGGCTGGCCCTGACGGTGGGACGGGCCGCGGCGGGGCGTGACACCGGTTGATTCAGCACCGGCCGCTCCCCCGTCGTCGCACGTTGTGACCATGCGAAGCGCGCCTGCTCGGGCACCCTGGAGGTGTGACACACCGGACCCGCGCGCATGACGCACAGACTCGGCCACCGACCGGTGCCGCTCATATCGACTACAGCGGCGCGGTATACGGCTCGCTGCTCGCCGCCTCCGTGGTGGTCGGCGCCGGAACGCTCGGCTCGTTTCCGCGGTTGGAACTCATGGTGCTGCTGCTCGGTACCGGTCTGGTGTTCTGGGCCGCGCATGTCTTCTCCCGCCTCTTCGGAGCCCGTATGGTGCACGGGCCCGTGAGCCGGAAGGAGGTTCGCCGCCTGTTCGCCGACGAGCGGCCGATCCTCAAGGCGGCCGTCCCACCGGCCGCTGCCGTGGCGATCAGCCCACTCTTCGGACTGGGAGTGCAGGGAACGGCCTGGCTGGCGCTCACTGTCGCTCTGGCCGGACAGGTCGGCTGGGCGACTCTGGCCGCCGTGCGCGCCGGTGCCTCGCGCCGTCTGATCCTGGTCGCGGGTGCGGTGAACCTTCTCCTCGGATTGGTCATCGTGGTCTTCAAGGTCGCGCTCCAGCACTGAGCGACCGAACGGCTCGCGTCCACGATCGGTCGGCGGTGGGGGTGCACACGGCTCCTTCTGGTCCGCCACCGCAGGGACACCTCGGAACTGCCCGGAGCTCCGTGGAACCAGGCACGTGCCGGCCAGGCCCTCGAATCCGGTCCGTCACCGGCCGGACGGCTTGACCTTCACGCATGGGTCAATCCCTAGCGTCGTGTGCATGAACGCATCTTTGAAGAACACCACGCCCTCCCACCGCTCCGGCGCCTTGCGCACAGGGCTGGAGGCCCGGCTCATCGCCCGGCCCAAGGGCCTGCCCGCTCCCGGCGACTTCGAGATTGCCGAGGTTGCTGTCCCCGATCCCACGCCGGGTCAGGTGGTGGTCCGCAATATGTTCATGTCGCTCGACCCCGGCATGCTGATGCTGATCGCGGGCGAGCCCGGCCTGCCGATGCCCCGCTACGAGGTCGGCGAGGTGATGTACGGCGACGCCATCGGTGAGGTGGTCGCCTCCGCCGATCCGTCACTGGGCGAAGGCGACCTGGTGATGCACAGGCTCGGCTGGCGCGAGTACGCCGTGGCGCGGGCCGGGCTGTTCCGCCGCGTCGACCGGGACGCCTATCCGACGCCCTCCACCTACCTGGGCTTCGGACTGGTCGCCTATGTCGGGCTCATGGACGCAGCGGAGCTACGGCCCGGCGACACCGTCTTCGTCTCCAGCGCGGCGGGGGCGACCGGAAGCATGGCCGGCCAGATCGCCAGGCTCAAGGGAGCGGCCCGGGTGATCGGCAGCGCCGGATCGCGGGCCAAAGCCGCCTATCTCACCGAGAAGCTCGGGTTCGATGCGGCCTTCGATTATCACGACGGCCCGATCGCGGACCGGCTGCGCGAGGCTGCGCCCGAAGGCATCGACGTCTATTTCGACAATGTGGGTGGCGATCAGCTGCGTGCGGCGATCGAGGTCATGAACCCGCACGGCCGGATCGCGGTGTGCGGAGCCCTCAACCGGCAGAGCAAGGCCGGTCCCGACGAAGGGCCCGGCGACCTGCTCGGCGTCCTCGGGAAACGCCTCACCATCCGCGGCTTCACGCTGAGCGATCACCTTGAGCGCGCTCCGGAGTTCGGCGCGCAGTTCCGCTCCTGGCTGCGCGAGGGTTCGATCGTCCACGACGAGACGGTGATCGATGGGCTGGCCAACGCGCCGCAGGCCCTGCTCGATCTTGTGAAGGGCGCGTACACCGGGAAGACAGTGGTCCGGCTGGGGAGTTGACCTTCACGTGTGCGTAAGGCCGTACGGTCGGACCTGGAGGTGGCTGCGATGCTGATCGGTGAACTGGCCGCGGAGGCGGGGACCACGACCCGTGCCCTGCGCTACTACGAGGAGCAGGGTCTGCTGGAGTCCGGCCGTACGGCGGCGGGTTATCGCGTGTACGAGCCTGGCGCGGTGCGCCGGGTCCGCAACATCCGCGAGCTTCTGGCCAGCGGGTTCACCGTCGAAGATGTGAAGTCCTTCCTTCGCTACCTCGACGCCGACCTACCTGAGGTGGTCTCCTACCACCCGCTGTGCACCGACGGGTACGCCGTTGTAGGCGCACAGCGGGTGGCCGAGCTGGAAGAGCGGATCGCCGCGCTCACCGAGTTGCGTGACAACCTCGTCCACCGAATGCCCTGGCTGGCGGCCCGTGGAGGAATCACCGCGTACAGCGATCACCCGAGCAGCACCTCGGCAATGGGGACTTGACCCTGCCGTCGGCAGCAATGCGACTGCGACGCACCTCTGTTGCGACGCCCACGCGCATGGCGTGGCGTCGGGGGCGGGCATCGGGAACAGGGCGCCACGCCAGCGGGAAGACCGGAAGCGGTGCTGTCGGCCTCGCGTCTCCTTCGGCTACGCCGGCCTCCTGGAAACGTAGCTCCCGGCCGTCGTCAACACGATCTGCAAGGAATCCCCGGTGGCGTCGGGCACGCACTTCACACGGACGACGATGTTCACGCGTCGAGCCCTCCGCGCTTGACGAGCCGGCTCACGATGATGTTGCGCTGGATCTCGTTGGTGCCCTCGCCGACGATCATCAGCGGTGCGTCGCGGAAGTAGCGCTCGACGTCGAACTCGGTGGAGTAGCCGTAACCACCGTGGATGCGGACGGCGTTGAGGGCGATCTGCATCGCGGTCTCGGAGGCGAAGAGCTTGGCCATGCCCGCCTCCATGTCGATGCGTCGGCCCGCCTCGGCCTCGCGGGCCGCGTAGAGGGTGAGCTGGCGTGCCGCGGTCAGCGAGGTGGCCATGTCGGCGAGGTGGTTGCCGATCGACTGGTGCTTCCAGATCGGTTTGCCGAAGGACTCGCGCTCCTGGGCGTAGGCGAGTGCGTCCTCCAGTGCCGCCCGGCCGACCCCGAGCGCGCGAGCGGCGACCTGGAGCCGTCCGGTCTCCAGGCCCTTCATCATCTGCGCGAAGCCCTTGCCCTCGACCTCACCGAGTACGGCGTCGGCCGGCGCCCGGTAGGCGTCGAACGACAACTCGCAGCTCTCGACGCCCTTGTAGCCGAGCTTGGGCAGATCGCGCGAGACCGTCAGACCGGGCCCGTGCTCGACGAGCAGGATCGAGATGCCCTTGTGCGCGGGCTCGGCCTCCGGGTCCGTCTTGCACAGCAGGGCGATCAGCCCGGACCGCCGGACGTTGGTGATCCATGTCTTCGACCCGTTGACCACATATCCTCCCCCACCGTCCTTGCGGGCGATGGTGCGCAGGGCCTGGAGGTCGGAGCCGCCGCCCGGTTCGGTCAGAGCCAAGGTGGCCCGGATTTCGCCGGTGGCCATCCGGGGCAGGTAGCGGCGCTTCTGCTCCTCGGTGCCGAAGTCCAGCAGCAGCTTGGAGACGACGGTGTGGCCGCCCGTCGCACCGGCCAGGCTCATCCAACCGCGGGCGAGTTCCTCGGTGATCAGGACGTAACAGGGGGCGGAGACCGGGGTGCCGCCGTACTCCTCGGGGATGGCGAGGCCGAAGATCCCGAGCTGCTTCATCTGCTCGATCAGGGCCTCGGGGTAGGTGTTGGCGTGCTCCAGTTCCCGGACGACGGGCTTCACCTCGTTGTCGACGAAGTCGTGCACCGTCCTGACGATGAGCTGCTCGTCCTCGGACAGGATGTCGAGAGTGCTCATGCTGTGACGCTCCTTGCTGACAGGGTCAGGGGTGGAGGGACGGCCGGCGTTACTGCCGCCGACAGCCCTGGACAGGCAGTTCAGATGACCTGGTCGGCCCTCATACCGTCGATGTCGGCCGTGCTGTACCCCAACTCGGCCAGGATGCTCCCGGTGTGCTCGCCGGCGGCGGGGACGGCGTCCATACGCGGGGCGGTGCCGGCCAGGTCCGTCGGTGGCAGCAGCGCGGGCACCACTGCTCCCCCGGGAATCCGTACGTCGCGCCAGCGGTCCCGGGCGCTGAGTACGGGGTGACGCACGAACTCGTCGATGTCGTTGACGCCGGCGTTCGCGATGCCCGCCTCGTCCAGCAGCTTCATCACCTCGCCGCTGTCCGACCTGCCGAACCGCTCGGCCACGATCGCATTGAGTTCCTCGCGGTGGGCCACGCGGTCGGGGCCGGTGGCGAAGCGCGGATCTCCGACGAGCCCGGGCAGGCCCAGGAACCGCTCGCACAGGGCCGCCCATTCACGCTCGTTCTGGATGGAGAACAGCACGTCCTTGCCGTCAGCCGCGGTGTAGGCGCCGTACGGCGCGATGGTGGCGTGCTGCGTGCCGATGCGCGGGGGCTGGGTGCCGCCGTAACGGGTGTAGTAGGCGGGCTGGTTCATCCACTCGGCCAGTGCCTCGAACAGCGATACCTCCACGGACCGGGTGACGCCGGTGGTCGCCCGGGTGAACAGCGCGGTGAGGATGCCCGAGTACGCGTACATGCCGGCCGCGATATCGGCGACCGATACCCCTACCCGGGCCGAGCCGTGCTCGTTCCCCGTCAGCGAGACCAGGCCGGTCTGGCACTGCACCAGCAAGTCGTACGCCTTCCGGCCGGCCCACGGCCCGCTGGATCCGTAGCCCGAGATGGAGCACGGGATCAGCGACGGGAAGCGCTCGGCGAGGTCATCGGCGCCCAGGCCCATCCTGGCGGCCGCGCCCGGGGCCAGGTTCTGCACGAACACATCGGCCCCGCCCAGCAGTTGCTCCAACACCTGCCGCCCCCGGTCCGACTTCAGGTCGAGCGTCACGGACTCCTTCGACCGGTTGAGCCACACGAAGTAGCTGGACTCGCCGTGCACCGTGGTGTCGTAACGGCGGGCGAAGTCGCCCCCGCCCGGGCGTTCCACCTTGATGACACGCGCGCCGAGATCGGCCAGTTGGCGGGTGGCGAAGGGGGCCGCCACCGCCTGCTCGACGCTGACGACGGTGATACCGGAGAGCGGCAGTTCTTCGGGGAGCTCGGTCATGGGGTGACCTCCAGAAGCGTGCGGGTCCCGTGTCGGGAGTACCATCATGAATGGTCATGGCAGCGTCGGCGAAATAGCAATACGTAATGGCCCCATGCGTACTTCGGATGGGGGGGGTGGAAGGAAGCTCCTTGGACATCAAGCAGCTCAAGGCAATCGTCACGGTGGCCGAGGTCGGCAGCGTCACGCGTGCCGCGGAGCTGCTGCACCTGGTGCAACCCGCGGTGACCCGGCAGATCCGCACCCTGGAGCAGGAACTCGACGTCCCCCTTTTCGAACGGACCGGACAGGGCATGCGGCCCACCGAGGCCGGGGCGATCATGGTGGACCGGGCGCGGCGCGCGCTGAACGAACTGGAGCGGGCCCGCGCCGAGGTGCAGCCCACTCCCGGTGTGGTGACGGGCATCGTCACCGTCGGACTGCTGGAGAGCACCAGCGATCTGCTGGCGGAGCCGCTCGTGACAGCCCTCGCCCGCGACCACCCCGGCGTCGAGCTGCGTCTGATCACCGCCTACTCGGGGCATCTGCAGCAGTGGCTCGACGACGGGGACCTGGACCTGACGCTGCTCTACAACCTGGACAGCACGCCGTCACTCAACGCCCGGCCGCTGGTGCGCGAGCATCTGTGGGTGGTCGCGCCGCCGTCGGCCGGTCTTCGGGCCGATCGTCCCGTCCCGTTCGCGGAGGCGGCGACGCACCCGCTCATCATGCCCGCGTCCGGACATGCGCTGCGCAGCCTGATCGACGCCGCGGCGGTGCGGGCCGGAGCCGACATGAACGTCGCCGTTCAGACCAACTCCATGCGGGTGCAGAAGCAACTCGTGCTGGCCGGCCACGGCTGGACCGTCCTGCCCGGTGTCGGCATCGCCGAGGACGTCACGCAGGGCGCCCTGAGTGCCGCGCCGCTGTGCGAACCCGACGTGTGGCGCTCGATCATCCTCGGCACACCGAGGTTCGGGCGTACCCCTCCCGCCGTGGAGGCCGTCGCTCGCGAGCTGGCCCGTCAGATCAACTCGGCGGCGACCCAGGGGAGATGGCCCTCCGCCCAGGTACAGGGAGCCGACGTTCTCGCCGAGGGCGAGTGACCTCACGCGCGCCTGCCCAAGCGTCCAAGAACACCCCGCCGAAGGAACCCTCAGGAACCCCCATGACCGACACCGGCCACCATCCCCACGCCATCGCCCACGCCCAGGACGGCACGGCACTGTCCTACCAGCGCCGGGGAGACGGGTATCCGCTCGTCCTCCTGGCCGGGCAGGCGAACAACCACCACTGGTGGGACGGCATACGCGAGGACTTCCACACCACGCACTCCACCCTCACCCTCGACTACCGCGGCACCGGCGACAGCGACAAGCCCCAAGGGCCGTACTCCACACAGCAGTTCGCCGAGGATGTCATCGCGGTCCTCGACCACCTGGATATCGAGCGCGCCGACGTCTACGGGACCTCCATGGGCGGCCGGGTCGCCCAATGGGTCGCCGCCCGCCACCCCGGCCGGGTCCGGCGCCTCGTGCTGGGCTGCACCTCTCCCGGCGGCCCGTACGCCGTCGAGCGCGACACCTCGGTGCGTCGCGCCCTGGCCCAAACCGATCCGGAGGCCGCACGGCAGGCCCTGACCGACCTGATGTACTCCCCCGCCTGGCTCACCGACCACCCCGGCCCGTACACCACCCTCGGCGACCCCGACATGCCCCCGCATGCCCGGCGCGGACACCTGGTGGCCAGCAACAAGCACGACGCCTGGGACGTACTCCCCCTCATCGGCGCGCCCACCCTGATCCTGCACGGCGAGCACGACCGGCTCACGCCACCGGACAACGTCCCGCTGCTCGCCGCCCGTATCCCCCACACCCGGACACATCTGTTCCCCGGCGCCCGGCACGCCTACTTCGAAGAATGCCGTACCGAGGCCGGCGCTCTGGTCGGGGCATTCCTCGACGAACGACCGTAGCCCGCCCGTAGTCGGCGGCAGGTCGCAGGGACGCAGGTCGCAGGGACGCAGCCGCCCGCCATGCGAGCAGCGCATGGAAGAAGCGCGACGTCCAACAGATCGCCTACGTCCCGGACTCCGGCCATTCGCACACCATCCGTGAGGCGCAGCGCGACCCCTCGATCCACGTCGTGGTGCTGACCACCGAGGAGGAGGGCGTCGAGGAGACCGTCGAGGCGGCTCTGGACTCGGTGTTCGAGGCGGGCGAGCGCGTCGCTGTGCTCCTCGGGCAGAGGCTGATCGGCCGCAAGAAGTGGGAGCGCAACTGATGACCGCCGTCGACTAATCGCTTCACTGAGCGGGGCAGCTTTGCCGACGATCAGTGAACGAGCGCAGGGCGCTGCGGGCGAACACGGGCCGTTGCCGCTTCGCCGTGGCGATTGCGGCACCGGCGGACTTGGCCGCCGCGGGCACTACCGCACCGAGCGACCGCGGGCTGCTTGTCCGGCCTGCTCCTCCCGGCGGGTGCGCAGCAGGAGCGCGACCCAGCTGCGGTAGGGCGCCCAGTGGTCGCTGATCCCGGCGAGCCGGCGCGCGTCGGAGGCGTCCGGATCGCCGAGGTCGTAGGCCTCGGCCATCGAGGCGTGGAGCCGGCGTTCATGGCGGGGGAAGACATCGGGGTGTCCGGCGCCTCGGATGAGGATGAGCTCCGCGGAGAAGGGGCCGATGCCGGGCAGGGTCCGCAGATGAGCGAGGGCGTCGTCCACCGGCATCGCGCGCAGCCGGGCGGCGTCGAGATCGCCGGCGAGAGCCGCGTCGGCGAGGAGACGTAGCCGTTCGACCTTCACCTCGGGCAGGCCAGGAACACGGCTGAGTCCGCGCAGGACCAGCGGGGTGGGGAAGGCGTGCAGGAACTGTCCGGCGACGGCCACGCGCTGACCGTGGTGCTCGGCGATGCGGCCCTTGATCGCGGCGGCCTGGACCATCCGGATGCGGTGGCCGATGACCGCCCAGGCCGCGGCCTCGTACGGCGAGTAGAAGCACACCGGTCGCAGCCCCGGGTACGCCGCGATGAGCTCGGCCACGACGGGATCGTGCTCGGCGAGCCGTGGGAACCCGCTGCCGTCGACGTCGAGCGAGAGGATGCGGGCCAGTTGCGCCCGCACCGCACTCACACCATCCGATTCCGCGGATGCCGCGCCCATCCCGTCCTTGCCCGGATTCCCGGTGTGCACGGTGACATTCGCCTGTATGGAGCCCGCCGAGCCCTCTGAGCCCGCCGAGCCCCCCGAGCCCTCCGTCTGGCTCACCTCCGCGCTCACCGTCGAGTGGCCATCGTCGGCGGGAAAGGCCAGGCGCAGCACCCTGCCGTCCGAGGCGTCGCGGTACCCGGCGGGCGTAAAGCCCTCCAGGAACCGCATGCTCGCCGCAAGTGAGAACGGCCCGCGCGGTGTGATGACGATGGCGGTCATGGTCATCCTTCGTGCGTAGTGATGGCGTAGCCCTCAGGGCCGACGAACGTGAACATCCTGCCGAACGGACCGTCTTCGGGTGCCTTGACGATGGGGATCCCTGCGGAGTGGAGCCTGTCGTGCAGAGCCTGCGCGTCAGTGGTCCGGAACCACAGGGCGACCCCGAGGCCGGGCCGCTCGACGGCGTCGAGATCCACTCCCGGCAGCGGCTCGCGGACGGCGAACGGAACCGGCTCGGTGGCGAACACCACGGCGCCGGGCGGCGAGGCAGGCGCCCGGCGCAGCCCGAGATGCCCCTCGAAGAAGGCGGCGGCCGCTTCGACATCGCGCACCTGCAGAGCGATGAAGTCCGGCCCGCTGACGGTGACAGTCATGTGTACTCCTCGATCGCGCTTCATGTCAGGACTTTTCATGTCAGGACTTTGACATACACGGAAGATAGACGGCGCCGCGCTTACATGTCAAACTCCTGACATGCACGATGGGACTCCCTCCAGCCAGACCCCGGCCGCCGACGTGACCGAGCGCCTGGGATACCGCCTCAAGCGCGCCGCCGCAGCGCTGCGCAGCGCGATGGACAGAGCACTGCGCGAGTACGGCCTGACGGTGCCGCAGTACGCCTGCCTCGAACTCCTCGACCAGCGCCCCGGCCTGTCCAACGCCGAGCTGGCGCGCGGCACCTTCGTCACACGGCAGTCCATGAACGTCGTCCTTCGCGGACTGCAGGACGCCGGCCTCATCACCCGGCCGGCCACCACCGACCGCGGTCGCGCTCTGCCCGCCCACCTCACCAAGGAGGGCCACCGTCGCCTCGCGGCGGCACGCTCCGCCGTCTACGCCATCGACCAGCGCATGACCGACGCCGTCCCGGAGCAACGTCTCGCCGAGATCCTCGCCGACCTCGACCACATGGCGGCGGCACTCGACGGGTGAGAACGGCCGCGCACGAGCCCGGCAGGTGACGGTCGTGTGGAGTTGAGCTCGCTCGCCCGATGGGCGGTTCGGGCGAGCGGGTCTCTGTGGTGGGCGGCTTCAGATGTGCGAGAGCTGTCGCGGCCGCGTGTCGAAATGAGGTGGTGGGGTCAGGGCGCCACGAGTCGGACTATCTCGCGAGGGCGTGATTCACGCTCGTCATAGGCAAGGTCCAAAGCAAATCCTGCCGCCTGGACGGCAGCGAACGACGCGGCGGATGCTTCCTCGGACTCCCATTGCACAATCGAAATCACCGCGTCGCCGTCGGCGGACACCCAGTAGTCGGCCGACAGGCATCCCGGTGTCCGCAGAAATTCCTTGCGGACCCGGTGGACGCGGGAGATGAACTCCTCGCGGTGGGAAGGGTGCGGATAGTGGCTTGCTATCATGCCAACCTTCATGATGCTCTCCGTTACGTTTCTTGATGATGTGTCGTGGTGATAGAGCACGCCGCGCGCGTACCCGGCATCCTTGGCCACCTGCTCAAGCACGAAGTTGCCGTAGCCATCGCGGGACAGCCCCAAGGACGAATTCATGTCGGTGAACCGGCCGACGCCGCAGCAAACGTTCCCCGTAGGCCACCCGCGGCGTGACGGCCATGACTCATCCGCGTTCGAGGACCCGGCGGGCAGCCTTGAGCCACTGCTCCTTCTCGGCCTTCAGCACCCGGAATTCCTTCGAGCGGCTACGAATGGCGTCGTTCTGCATCCGAGTCTCCACGCCGGCCCAGACGGAGACGAGATCGGTTTTCTCCTTGCATCGAATGTCCGCCTGTGCCACGGCGATTTCCTGTCGGGAGGGTCGAGTTGACTTGCCCCACCGGGCATCAGCGGTGACTGCGAGCGGGGCGGAGTAGCGGAATCCCTTCTCCTTCATACACGCGCTCCAATTACGGACGACGCGTACCACCTCGCTGTCGCGCCTGGAGGCGTCGAATTCCTCACCGATGCGCCGGTTGAACAGGGACTGGTCGGATTGCGCAATCCCTCGGAGCAGGCTTTCGTGCGCCTGCTTCCAGCACCCGCCCCGCCCTTCTTGCCAAAGGCGGCCAGCTGTTCCCGTTCCGGCAGCTTCTTTCGTGCGTCCCATACCGCTTCGCGGCGGGTCAGCTCCTGCGGGGTCGGCGGCAGGTGGTAGCCGAAGCGGGCGGCGATTTCCGATTCGATGAGGCCGTAACGTCGCCGGTTCGACGGGGCCCAGTCGATGCCGCTCGGCCCGGGCAGAGTATTCCATCCCCTTCCATGTTCACGCATGCAGTCGCGGATCAGGAGATCTTCGGCGGACTCGATGGTATGGATCTGAGGAGTGGATATCGCGTACGCGTCGAAAGGCAGGACCAGGCGTCGCGCCTCCTCGCCGACGGAAGAGACGACGGGAACATCCGCTTCCTTCCGTGACGACGGCTCTGCTGTCGCCGACGAACACCCGGTGGCCAGGACAAGGAAAGCCGGCGCGGCAAGCGCGGAACGGGACGACAGGGTGAACCCTCTGACAGTCATGAGTCAGGGGCGGGGCACCGATGGAGCCCGGCGCCCCACCCCGAACGCGCTCCTACCGGAACCGGACGCAACTTGCCTTGTTGTCAAAGCCGTTGTTCGTCAGGTCGGAGTCCTCGCTGTGCGGTCGGCTGGAATACTTGGCGCCGCCGCAACCGTGTCCGTCGTCGGCGTTGTCGTACAGACCCACCCAGCGGTCCGTGCTGTTCTTGACCGAGCTCGTGCCGTTGTTGATCGCCCTGCGGGCGTGGTCGCCCCCGATCCACTTGTTGTTCGCCAGGTTCCCGTCGGACCGGACGAAGGGGTAGTACCCGTTCTTGAAGTTGTCGTCCTTGTAGACATAGAACTTGCCGGCCTGCAGACCGAATTCGGCGGAAACCGCGGCCGGTGCGGAACTCTTGGAAGGCGCGGCACCGGCGGTCGCCGTTCCGAGGCCGAGCAGGCTCACTGCACTCAGCGACGCGGCGGTGAGTGTGAGGACGAGCGTGCGCTTCATATGTGTCATCTCCCCCATGAGGTCATGGTCTGTCGGTGCGGCGTGGCTGGTAGCCCGGCCCCCTCCCCCGTGGTCTCAGGGGGCCTCGCCTTGCGACAGAGACGATTCAAGTGCTAATCAGAGGACACGTACAGGTGATTCGAGGAGACTCGAATGACACGGGGGAAGTGCCGATGCTTCAGTTACGTCTGAGCGCGGACTCGCTGGCCGCAACCTGCTTTGCCATATCGCCTTTGATGCAGGTGGGTGCCGTGATCCACCCCCGCTACCCGGCGGCCTTGCACCATGAATACTTCACGGGCCGAGAAGTCAGGGAGACCCTGCAGGAACGGCGGCTGCACCTGCTGTCCGCCCTGCGCCGTGAGATCCGCGGCTACGCCCCCGGCTTCATGGCCGGGCAGAGCGACAGTCCAGGGTCCGACCTCGAGGACGAACTCCACCGTGTCGCCACCACACCCACCCATCTCGTCGCCCGGCAGATGGACAGAGTGCTGCGTATGTCGTCCCCACGGGACAATCCGACATCCTCGACCGAGCCCACGGTCCGGACATTCCTGGAGCAGGGAGAGCGGGAGTTCGCGCAGAAAGTCGCCTGCGAGTTGGAGCAGTTCTGGAACGATTGCCTGGCTCCCGTGTGGAGTTCGATCGCTGCGCGGGCGGAAGCCGACATCGACGATCGGGCGCACACCATCGCCCGGACGGGCCTGAGCGGCGCCCTCAACTCCTTGCACCCAACGATCGCCTATCGCGACAACACCCTGAGCTTCGGCGGCAGCGAGCGCGGGGCCGATGTGAGCCACGTGGACTGCGGAGGGCGGCTACGCCTCTTCCCCTCCCCATTGGCCCCCGGCTGGCTGGTCGGCGTCGACCCTTGGCATGAGCGGGGCAGCATCCTCATCTATCCGACGCGCCGCCCGAGCAAGCCAGGCAGTCGAGGCGGGCCGGGCGGCACAGCGGGACAACCGTGGGGAAACGTCATCGGCCACTCTCGTCTCGGTTTGCTGACGCTCCTGGACTCGCCGCGCACCACCACTGAACTTGCCGAACAGCACCACATGAGCCCGTCGACGGTGTCCTACCACCTCACGCGGCTCCATCAGGCAGGGCTGGTCACGCGCACCCGCGCGGGAAACCGTGTGTACTACCAGCGCACCACGAAGGCCGAGCGGCTCCTTGACCCGCCAAGCAGCCCTGCCGGTGCCACCGCGCGACGGCAGGACCGTCCGGGCCGCCCCGGGCAGAGGCCGGTCACGTAAGCCAGAGGAATCGTGTCGACCTGAGGCGCGTTCGCGGCCGCCGCCCCCCTGGCAAAGTCGGGCCGGCCTACAACCCGGATGTGTCACGTACGGACTGCCAAGTCCTGCCCGTGGCTACGGTTCGAGCTTGTAGGAGAGCGTGTAGTAGGCGTCATCCTCGCGGAACTTCATCTCGCCGTAGCCGGCGAGGGGGACCTGCTCACCGAGGAGGTCGTCGTCATCGGCGCTGTCGCTCTCGTACATGCGAACGACGGCGACGTCGCCCTCGAACCGGAAGGACTTGTTGATGTCGCGCTTGCCGTCCTCGCCGATCTGGGTCGAGTAGACCGGCTTCCCCCCGTTGATCGTGATGTAGATGTCGTCCTTACCGTTCCAGTCCTCCTGCTTGATGCATTCGAGCCGGCCGATCTTCAGGACACCCATAGGTTTTCCCCTCATGGTCGTTGGTTCGCGCCTGCGAAGGTGATCCTTCCCATCGGAGATCAACGGTCGCTAAACGGCGGTGTCGGGAACGGTCCCTCGGCAGCGGCCTGCTTCGATGCGGTGGCGTGGAAGTACCGGTCCCGGCGCGGCCCGGGCCCGTCAGGTGGCTTTCCGTGGCGGGCCGGCGGTCGCCGGGCGCGGGGGCCACGTCTGGGGGGCGAGGATGCCGAGGACGTAGGCGCGAGCGACCAGCGCGCACCTGTTGGGGGCGTCCAGGAGGTCCCGGAGGCGGCTGAGGTGGTAGTCGACGGTCTGCCGGGAGAGGTGCAGCGAGGTGGCGATTTCCGCGTTGCTGCGGCCGGCCGCCAGCAGGGACAGGATGCGTTCCTGACTGGCCGTCAGGGCGGGGTGGGACTCGTGGGCGATGCCCTGGTGGGTGACGACCGCCCAGACGCTGGTGGCGCGGGCCGCGCTCCGGCCCACCGTCGTCAGGTGCAGCCGGGCCCGGCGCTGCCGGCCGTGGGCGTCGACGAGCAGGGCGGAGGTCTGGATCCGCCGGCTGCGACGGGCTATCAGATCGTGCCAGCCGCGCCGCAGACCGGGTAATTCCGGGGCGGACGCCAGCACGGTGTCGGCCCGGCGGCCGACCAGGTCGGACAGCCGGATCTGCAGCAGTTCGGCAGCCGCCGCGCTCGCCTGCTGGATCCGGCCACCCGCGGAGATCAGCGCGCACGGCAGCCCGCTGTGGTCCCGCAGCGCGCACAGGCTCTCCTCGGCCTCCCGGCGCTGGTGGAGCGCGCGGGTGTAGTCGCTGATGTCGATGTAGATGCCGGCCACACAGGTCTGGTTGCCCTCCTGCACGGGGAAGCGATGGCCGGCCGCCTGCCCGCTGCTGCCGTCCGGGCGGTGGTAGGCGAGGGTGTGCCGCACCGGTTTGCCGCGGGTGAGCACGTCCTTGTCGAGGGCGAGGACCCGCGCGGCGTCGGCGGGTGCGTCGACGTCCTCGACGTGTTTGCCGATGACGTGCTCCGGTGTGGTGCCGTACAGGTGGGCGTAGGCGTGGTTGGCCCACAGGTGGCGACCGCCGGCGTCCCGGATGAAGGCCGCGGCGGGGGCAAGGTCGGCGAAGGCGTCGTAACGACGGGTGGCGGCCGGGCCGGTGCCCAGCTCCACGGCGAGCCCGCGGGAGCGGCCCTGCCGCGGCGCGCCGAGACGCCAGTTCACATCGAAGAGCCGGCCGTCGAAGTGCGCCTGCCAGTGGCTGAGGCCGGCGGCGGGCGGGCCGGAGAGCTCCTGGCGCACGGTGTCCAGGAAGCGCTGCGCGGTCCCCGTGTCGTCGAAGGCCCCACCCCCGCTGTCGATCACCCGCAGTTCACGGTCGGCCTCCCACCAGGACACCGGAAGGTGTTCGAGCAGCGACTTCAGACCGGTCTCGTCCACGACGGCCTCTCTGTGGTGAAGAGTTCAACGACGGCGCATACCGCGCCACCGCCATGCGTATCCCGCGCCACCCGCGCGCATACCCGCTTCTCGGCCGATTTGGACGCATGCGCCCCGACCGCCGGACGCACTTCCTCCACCGCCATACGGCATCACGGAATCTTCACCGGCTGACTGCGAACTCCACAACTCTGGCGTTTGCCTGAGTGCGTGAGGCCCGCCGTGGCGCATCGGGCGGCGCCCTGCTGCTTCGCTTGAGGTACGGCGAACGGACAGCGATCCGGCGTCGTCGGCCGCCCCGGTCCACCGGTAGGTACGGCCCCCCACCCGCCTGTAGAGGAGTCGGATTCCAGTGAGCAAGGTGCTGTTTGTGTATGCCAAGGGCGGTCCGCCCTTGGGGTATGCCCTGTCACGGGTCGCCGCGCGGTCGGCAGTGCACCTGCTGGCGCTCAGCACGCTTCCGCCCACCGTCGCCCCGGCCGCCGAGCGGCTGTGCGCCTCGGTGCTGAGCCCCGCCGGGTCCGAGCAGGACGACCTGGTCTCCTTGATCGTCTCCCGGGCCGAGGCCGTCGGCGCGGACGCGGTCGTCACCTTCTCCGAGTACGCGGTCGTCGCGGTCGCCGAGGCCTGTGCGAAGCTCGGCCTTGCCGGGGCCGGCGGCTCCAGTGCGCTCGCCCGCGACAAGCGGCTGATGCGCCGCACCTGGATGCAGCGGGGCATCTCCCAGCCGCGGTTCCGTCCGGTGGCCGACGAGCAGGAGTTCCGCGACGCGGCCGCCACGCTCCGTCTCCCCCTCTTGCTGAAGGCCGCCTGGAGCGCGGGGTCGACCGCACACCAGATCATCCGCTCCGCCGACGAGATACCGGCGGCCTGGGAGCGGGCGGGCGCCGTGATGGCCGAATCCGCGGAGCTGGGCTACGCCGAACTCCATGTGGCCGGAGCCGGCGGGGACTTCCTCGTCGAGGAGATCGTCCCGGGCACCGCCGAGGGCTGGTTCGACCAGAGCGGCTGGGGCGACTACGTCAGCGTCGAGGGCGTCGTCGCCGACGGGGAGTTCCGCCCGGTGTGTCTCAGTGGCCGGATGCCGACCGTGGCGCCGTTCACCGAGCGCGCCGGCATCACCCCCGCGGCACTGCCGGACGACGCCCAGCGGCGCATCGTGGCTCTCGCCCGCGACGCCGTCGACGCGCTGGGCCTGGAGAACTGCGGTACCCACACCGAGATCAAGCTCGGTGCGGACGGCCGGATGTGGGTGATCGAGACCGCCGCACGGTTCGGTGGCGCGATGACCGTTCCGCAGATCGAGGAGGTCTTCGGCCTGGACCTCATCGGCATGCTCGTCGACCACCTGCTGGGGCGTCCGGTCGTATGGCCCGCCCAGACCCTCACCTCCCAGGAGGCGCGCGGCGCGGCCGGCTCGCTCGTCGTCCTTGCCGTCGACGCCGCCGGTGACGCCTGGCCGGACCGCCGCGTCTGGGATTTCCCGACGGTACGGGACGCGGTGCCGGTCAGCGACGGCGGCCGGCTGTCCGTGGTGGCCGAGAACTCGCTCCCGGACGGCGCGCCGGTGCCGGTGTACGACCCGGCCGCGGGCGCCAACACGATGGCGGCGCTGTGCCTGCTGTCCGCCACCGACCCGGAGGCCGTGCTCCGCGACTTCCAGGCCCTGGTGCACGCCCTGCCGAAGATCCTTCCCCTTGCCGGCGCCACGGAGGCCCGCTCATGAACACCACCATCGTCCCGCCGGCCGCCGATCCACGTCCCGTCACCGACCGCACGGCTGTCGGCGAACACCTTGCCCTGCCGCTGTTCCGGAGCCTGTCCGGCTCCCTGGCCGGCCACCCGTATCTGAAGGTCGTGGTGGACCGCGTCGAGGACACCTGGCACCTGCTCGACACCGCCGTCCACCCCTTCCACGTCGACTACATCGCCACCCGCGTCCTCGGCATGGAACCGGCGGAGCTGGACTCCTGCCTGGACGCCTTCAACGCCTCCGTCTACATGGCCCCCGACCGCCGCTTCCTGCTGGGAGTGCTCTCCTTGCACACCGACGAGGACACCGAGGGCCGCCGCCGGCCCTTCCTCGTCCTGGAGACGACCGAGGCCGACACGATGGACGGCTCGTTGCTGGAGGAGTTCTACACGTACGTCCGCCACCGGCTCGACGGCCGGCTGCCGCTGCTGCTGAAGCCGGCGAACCACGGTCAGGAGCACGCCCTCACCCCGATCAGCGACGTCCGGGTGCCGCGGATCCTCAGCCACGAGCTCTTCGGCCATCGCACCCGCACACCGCTCAACCCCGGCGAAGCCTCCGGCCGGCTCCGCCACTTCCGTACCACCGAGGAGTACGCGGCCGCGGCCGGCGCACTCGGCGGATCCGACATCCTGGCCATGCCGTGCCTGCCGGATGACGTACCGCGCGTCGCGGGCTTCATCAACACCGCGGCGACCACCCCGCTCTCGCACACCAACGTCCTCGCCGCCGGCTGGGGCATCCCCAACGCCGTCGTCCGTGACCTGGACCGGCTCATCGACGCCGAGAGCCTGGCCGGCGGCTGGGTCCGCTACCGGGTCACCGAGGACGACATCAGCCTCGTCCCGCTCGCCCCGGCGGCGGTGCCGGCCGCCCCGGCCCGGCGCCAGCAGCGGATCCGGCTGCAAACGCCGCTGCTGGACGACATCTCGGCGCGACCGTTGCGCCGACTGCGCCGCGAGGATCAGAATCGCTACGGCACCAAGGCGGCCAACCTCGGGGAGCTCCACCACGTCCTGGACGCCCGTACCGCCGACCTCACCGCCTTCCACGGGCAGCCGCGACCGCCCCGCCCCGACCTCTACCGGCATCTGGCCGCCCGCCTCGGCACCACGCACCCGGCGGCCCCCGGACAACTCCGGGCCGCGGCGGCCGACTTCGTGGCCGGTACCGTCGGCGCGCCGGACGGCATCGCCCTTCCGTTCGGCCTGCAGCACCGCTTCGTGACCTCCTCCCCGGCACTGCGACAGGGCATCGACCGGCTCAAGGCGGCTCTCGACCGCGGCGCCCTCGATGCGGTCGAGCCGCTCTGTCTGCGGCTGCAGCAACTCGTCCGCACCGCTGCCTTCCCCGACGAGGTGTCCCGCGAAATCGTCCGGGCACTGCCCGCCGGACCGGCCGCCGGACGCCGTCTCGTGGTCCGCTCGTCGGCCAACGCCGAGGACCTGCCCGGGTTCTCCGCGGCGGGCGTCTACGACTCGGTCACCTCCGTGTACGGCGCGGACCAACTCCTCGACGCCGTACGCCGGGTGTGGGCGTCCCTGCTGTCGCCGCGCAGCGTCCGGCTCCGCCACCAGGCGGGCATCTCCCTCGACGACACCTACATGGGCGTGATCGTCCAGCCGTACGTGCCGGCCGACCTCGGCGGAGTGCTGGTGACCTGCAATCCGACCAAGCGCGCGGACTTCCGCAACGTCTGCCTCAACTGCTCGCCCGGATCGCCCGAGGCCGTCGTCGACGGCACGGCGCTGCCCCTTCAGTACCTCTACAACACGGTCGAGGGCGGTGGCCGCACCGTCGCGCTCGGCTCGTCCGGCACGGACCTGCCCGCCGCCACGCGGGAGAGGCTGGCGCAGCTGGCCCTGGCCGGCCGGCTGCTCCAGTCGCACTTCAGCGCACCGGACGTGGACCGTCCGCTCGACATCGAGTGGCTGATGACCGATCAGGGAGCGTTCCACCTGGTCCAGATCCGCCCCTACGCGCGATGAGCCGCCGCAGCGCCCGCCCGGGCAGCGCCGGTGGACCGCGGACGGCGACCCGGCCCCTGCCCCCGCGGGCCCGCCGGATCATCCGCCTGAACAACGGCTTCCAGCTGCTGTTCAACCTGCTGTGGTGGATGCCGGTCTTCTACGCCTACCAGCGGCAGGCGGGCCTCTCCGACGGACAGATCTTCGGCATCCAGAGCATCTACTACGTCGCCTTCTGCCTGTTCGAGATTCCGACCGGGCTGGTGGCCGACCGTATCGGGGCCCGCAACTGCCTGCGCGCCGGCGCCGTGGTGATGACCGCGGCGAACCTGGCCCCCGTCCTCGCTCCCACCTACACCGGCTTCCTGGTGCACTTCCTGGCGATCGCCGCCGGCCGTTCCCTGACCTCCGGCGCCGCCAGCGCCTATCTCTACGACAGCCTGCGCGCCCAGGGCGCGGACGAGCACTACCTCAAGGCCGAGGGACAGGCGAGGGCATGGGGCCTGGGCGCGAAGGTACTGTGCTGGCCGCTGGTCGGCCCGCTCATGGACCTCGCGCACGGCGCACCGTATGTACTGAGCGCCGTCAGCGCCGGCGGCTCCCTGCTCTGCGCCCTGGTCCTGCCGGGCCAGGCCCCCTCCCCGCACGCGGCCGGACCGCGCCGCCGGACCGCGGCCCTGCACGACGCCGCGGCGGCACTGCGCACGGTGCGCGCCACCCCGTGGCTCGCCCTGGTCATGGTGCAGGGCGTCGCGGTCTTCACCCTCTCCCGCATCTGCCAGGTCAACCTCTTCCAGCCGGTGCTGCTGGACCACGGCATCGGCGAGAGCTCGCACGGCGCGATTCTGGCCGCCATGACCGTCGCAGAGGCGGTGGCCTCGGCCCGCCCGCAGTGGCTCACCTCGCGGCTGCGGCCGGCGGCATGGGTGACACTGCTCAGCCTCGCGATGGCCGGGACACTGGCGGGTCTCGCCCTCGGCGGCCCATGGACCGCCATCGCTCTGCTCTGCCTGTTCGCCGCCGTCTGCGGCTTCGTCTACCCGCTCCAGCGCAAGCTGGTGAACGACGCCATTCCGCATGGCGCACCACGCGCCACCCTGCTCTCCGTCGAGAGCATCGTCGACCGCGCCGTGTGCGCACTGGCGGCCGTGGCCGCGGGTGCCTACCTCGCGGCCGGCCACCTGAACGCACTGCTGTGGCACAGCGCGCTGCTGACCGGTGTCCTGCTGGCCGTCTGGCACCTCGCCCTACGCCACTCCGCCCGGTCCCGCGCCCACAACCACCCACCGGTCGCCTTGCCCGCGGCCCCCGCCCGGGACCACACCCACCACCCGCAAGAAGCGGCCGCCCCAACCGTCGCGCACTGACGGGCCGATGCCGGGAACCGCTGTGCGCGGCCACGCGCACGACCAAGCGCTTCGGCCGTCGGAATCCGGGTCACGCCCAGTGGGCGCCACCTGGCCCTGGTAGGCCCCCACGGATACGGCCTGTGGCACGCCACGGACGGCAGGCTGATCATTCGGACACCGCCACGGGAGACGCATCCCCGTAAGCGCATCGGCGCCGGCCTGGCGCCCGGCGAAGGGGACATGCTCACGACGGCCGGATCGGACCACGTCGTCCCACTATGGCGCGCCGGCATCCAAGGCACCATCCGCGCAATTTGGGAATGGCATCCATTTTCATATAGCCTCCTTCCGTCACCCAGTCACGCAGGAGGTCACCATGGCCGTACCCAAGCGGAAAATGTCCCGCAGCAATACCCGTCACCGCCGTGCCCAGTGGAAGGCCACCACCCCCCAGCTCGTACCCATCACCGTCGACGGCACCCCGTACCTCGTACCTCAGCGACTGGCCAAGGCGTACGAACGCGGGCTGCTGCGCCCGGAGAGCTGAGCCGACGGCATGACGCACCACCACAACCGACTGCCCGTCACGGTCCTGTCCGGTTTCCTCGGAGCCGGCAAGACCACCCTGCTCAATCACGTCCTGGGCAACCGGGAGGGCCTGCGCGTCGCGGTCATCGTCAATGACATGAGCGAGATCAACATCGACGCGACACTGGTGCGCGGTGGCGAGGCCGCCCTCTCCCGCACCGAGGAACGCCTGGTCGAGATGACCAACGGCTGTATCTGCTGCACCCTGCGCGATGATCTTCTCGAAGAGGTCGACCGGCTGGCCCGCGAAGGCCGCTTCGACTATCTCCTCATCGAGTCCAGCGGCATCTCGGAACCGATGCCCGTCGCGGCCACCTTCGCCTTCCCGCGCGACGACGGAGCGACGCTGGGCGACCTCGCCAGGTTCGACACGATGGTCACCGTCGTCGACGCCGCCAACTTCCTGCCGGAGCTGAACGGGGGCGACGGGCTGGCCGAGCGGGGGCTGGACCAGTACGAGGAGGACGAACGCACCGTCAGCGACCTGCTGATGGACCAGATCGAGTTCGCGGACGTCATCATCCTCAACAAGACCGACCTCGTCGATGCGCACAGCGCCGACCGCCTTCAGGCCGCGCTCGCCCGCCTCAACCCGGCCGCCCGCATCGTGCGCGCGCGGCACGGGCGGGTGAACTCCGCCGACATCCTCGGCACCGGGCGCTTCGACCTGGAACGGGCCCAGCAGGCCCCGGGCTGGGTGCGGGAGCTGAACGGCGACCACGTACCGGAGACCGAGGAGTACGGCATCTCCAGCACGGTCTTCCGCGCCGATGCGCCGTTCCATCCCGGCCGGCTGTGGGCCTTCGTCACCGAGGGCCTCGACAGCGGCACCTACGGCCAGATCCTTCGCTCCAAAGGTTTCTTCTGGCTGGCCAGCCGCCCGAACGTCACCGGACTGTGGTCCCAGGCCGGAGCCGTCGCACGCTTCGAGCCGTCCGGTGCCCGCGATGCCGGCGACAGCCAGGGCCAGGAACTGGTCTTCATCGGCACCGGGTTGCGCACCGAGGCACTACAAGCGGCCTTGACCGCCTGCCTCCTGACCGCCGGGGAACAGCTCACCGACGACCCGTTCCCCGCATGGGACACCTACGGACTCGACGACGCCTGCGAACACGAGCACCCGGAGCTGGTGCCGCAGGCCTGACAAGCCCCGGGTTGGGCAGTGGTCGCAGCCACGGCACTGCCCAACCCGGCACTCACGAGGTGCGGACACCGGTGCCCCCGTGCTCATGTGGAGCGCGGGGGCATTGGTGCGTCACAGATCGTCCAAGCCCTGCGCCTGCGCGGGGTGCTGCACCGGCCCGCAACGCGCTGGGGAACCCCTGACCGGCAGGTGCCCGGCACGCGTGGCGGCGCTTCACCTCGGTCGGCGGCGCCACACGACGAAACAACACAACTCGTCCGGCACGAGGACGTAGGGTGCGGCGGATGAGACGGCAGATAGATTTCGAGCGCCTGCACAACTTTCGTGACCTGGGCGGCTATCACACCCGGGACGGCCGTACCGTGCGCTGGGGTCGCCTGTACCGGTCCGATTCGCTCTCCAAGCTCCAGGGAGCCGACTGGGACCGTTTTCTTTCTCTGGGCATCCGCACGGTGATCGATCTGCGCTACCCATGGGAGATCGAAGCCAAGGGCCGTGTACCTGGTGCCGAGGGTCTCGCCTACGTCAACCTCAGCGTGGAGCATCGCCCTTACGACCAGGCTGAGATCGACCCTGACCTGAACCCTTGGCGTTTCCTCGCCGACCGCTACGCGGAGGTCGCTCTCGATGGCGCCGGGGAACTCCGTCAGGCACTGGAGATCATCGTGTCCGAGAGCACCCCGCAGGTCTTCCACTGCGCCTCGGGCAAGGACCGCACCGGTCTGCTGGCCGGCCTGGTTCTCTCGCTCCTGGGCGTGGCCGAGGACGCCATCGCCGCGGACTTCGCACTCACCGAACTGGCCACCGAGCGGCTGATCGCGGACTGGAAAGCGGCCCACCCGGACCGGACTCTGAAGTGGCCCGGCTACGGGAGAGCACCAGAGGAGGTCATGCGGCTCTTCCTGTCCGACCTGGCCTCCACCTATGGCTCCGTGCACGACTACGCCCTCAAGCACCTCGGCGCCGACGAAACCCTGATCTCCCAACTCCGTACGCAGCTCCTGGACTGAGCCTCCTGACAACGATCAATACTCAGAACCCTCTGCGGCCGGTTAAAACCCCCGCCAGCTCAACTTCTTCGTACCGGGCACGCTGAGTCACAACCACTCGTCAGAAGGCCTTCGCACTGTCAGGCACGAGGGGCATTGATTTACGAGTCGGACGACCGGGCGGTTGCCTACCCCAGGAATGCCGCGGTGGTCGCCACGAACCGCTCGGCGTCGTCGAGCCACGGGTAGTGGCCTGCTCCGGGCTGAACGACGAGTTCCGCGTTCGGGAACAGCCCGGCGAACTCGGCCGTCGACCGAGGGGGGCTGTTCAGGTCGAACTCTCCGGCGAGCAGCAGGACGGGAGCCTCGTAGCCGGCAAGCGCCGCCCTCGTGGTTTCCGGATCGAAGGCGCCGTCGGATCCGAAGAGACTGACAGCCTCCTCATTGCTCGGCTGGCTCGTCGCATGAAGAGCTTGTGCCGCGGCGTCCCACCGGCCGCAGAAGAACGGAGCGATGGCCTCCCGGTCGCTGCCCGTTCCCTCGACGATCGCCTCCAAGGCGGCGAACGCCGCCGGGAACCATGGCTCGTTCTTCCGAAGTTGCGCGGTCTCGCGTCGCGTCTCCGCAGTGATCGTGATGCCGACGGCCCTGGTACTGGGAGTGATCAGAGTCAGCTTGCTGACGTTTCCCGGATACCGGGCCACGTACTGGGCCGCGACGTTCGCGCCGGCGCAGTGAGCGAGCAAGTCCATCCGGGGAAGCCCGAGATGTTCGCGCAGGGCCTCGACATCGTCGACAAGGCGGTCGCAGCGGTAGGAGGTGGTGTCTTCGGGAATCGCGGACCGGCCGGTACCGCGAAAGTCCAGACAGATCAGCCGGCGGTGCGTGGACAGATCGCCGAGGTTGCCGAGGTAGGTGGAGTCCGCGGGGCCTCCCGGGAGGCAGACGACCGGGTCACCGTCACCGTCTCCGTCCATGCGGTAGGCGAGCCGGGTTCCATCAGGCGCAGAGAAGGTAGGCATGGCCAGGACCCTGTCAGCGGCGTTCGGACAACGCAATTGAGTTCCTCCTACGGCGTCCCCCTGGACCACCGGCGAGGCGGCCTTGGCGAAGGCACCAGCGGCCACCGCCTGGTCGCCTACCACGCCCGGCCCGGCACTCCCGCGTACAACGCGATGCTCCTGCTCGACACGGCCGCGCGCGAGCCGTCCTCGAACAGGGCGACGCCGACGGCCGGCCCGTCGGCATCCGGGCCGGCCTCGATCCACTGGCGGACTTGGGCCAGGCGTCCGTGTCGGACAGGCTCGTTCCTCAGGTCCGACCGCACCAGATGGACGCCCGGGCGCTCGGACGCCCGGCGAGGAATGCCTCGAACTCCCGGCCGGCGAAGCCCTTGTCCGCGAGGATCACCTGGCCGGAATGGACGAGGTGGCGGTCGCGTTCCAGCAGTGCGGTCATCACCTCTCGTTCGCCGAGCCCTGGGTGGGTCAGGCACCATGTGACAGGCATGCCCTCGGCTGTTGTCACTAGGTAGAGCCGGAATCCCCAGAAGTAGCGGGAATGGCTGCGGCAGTAGCCGTAGCCTGCGTGGCCGGCCAGGTCGGAGCGTTTGGCTGTTTCCCGGGAGGCGGCGCAGGGCAGTGGGGTGAAGTCGATCAGCCGTAGGTTGTCGTGCCAGGTGGGCACTTGCTTGGCCAGTGCCTGGATTGTGGTCGAGATGAGTGGGCCGGCACTGACCACTGAACAGGTGCAGCCTAGTCGCCGCCGTCACGTACGTGGTCGGGTACGCGAGCAGGTGCGCCTCAGGCGACGCCGCGGCCTCATCCGGCAACTACATGCGGCTCCCAGGCGGCCTACGACCCCTCGTTCCGGAGCGCTACGGCCAGGCCAGGCAGCCCGGTCGACGGTCCCCGTTCACCGGTCATCCCCCGGAACCCAGCTCCCGTGCAGACCCAACGGCACCCGCACCGGCAGGTGGATCCGGGCGATCGGTTCGCCGCTGAAGTCCTGTGCAGGGAGGATCACCAGGTCGGATGCGGACCGCTCCGGGTTGAAGACGTACGCCATGACGTACCCGTCGTCCTCCGCCGCCGGCGACTCCGCCGCGACGAACACCCCCTCCCCCACGGCCGCGTCCCGCCCGAACTCGTGCGCTTCCGTCGTTCCCCGGCTCAGATCGTGTTTGAGCAGCGCATTGCTGAACCCCTCGTCCGGCCGGTCGTCTTCCGGGCCGGCGGGCGGGGCGTAGAGCTCGACCGCTGCGGCGTAGCCGTACCGGTAAGGGCGGCCCGTATAGCGGGAGTTGAGGCGGGGGAATTCCTGGACCCGGTCATCGAGGCGTTCTTCCCGGACCGTCCCCGCCGTCAGGTCGATCGTCCACCGGTCCAGTGTGGGCCGGCTGGACCCGACGTCCCTGATGTCGAACCCTTCGGGATGCCGGACCACGTCGACGACGATGTCACAACCGCCCGTGCCCGACCCGCGCAGGTCCTCGTGCGGCCTCTCGTACGCGTTGAGGGTGTGCCCCACCAGGCTCGGTGTGAGCCCGAACCAGCGCACCTCGCCACCCTCGCGCGGCAATACCCCCACGCGCGCCCCACGGCGGTCATCCCAGGTGAACGGCACCCCGGTGGACAGATGCGCGGGGCTGAACACCACGGGTGAGTCGAAGAGCAGCACGTAGTGGTCGGTCAGCGCGAAGTCGTGCATGTACGGGTTACCGGGGACCGGGATGGTGGTGGTCCGCCGCACCGTGCCGGAGTCGTTCATCACGATGTGCTGGACGTTGTCGGAGCCGTAGCGGAAGGCGAGCGAGTGCAGTTCGCGGGTGCGCGGGTCGAAGAGGGAGTGGGCGTTGGCGCTGTACCCCTCCGGGGTCGCCCCTAAGGCGCAGGGCCCCACCGTCTCCAGCTCGTAGGTGAGTTCGTAGGGGCGGATGCCGCCCTCGATGAGTGCGAAGGTACTGCCCGCGAAGCCCACGACCTGCACGTTCGGCGAGATGTCCAACTGTTCGTCGATCGGGGTGCCGCGACGCGGCTCGCCGAGGTGGTCGGCGACCGCGCTGGAACGGACCCAGCGGTTGCGGTACCACTCGGCGCGCCCGTCCCGTATGCGCACCCCGTGGACCATGCCCGCGCCGAGGGTCCAGATGTGCGCGGCGGCGTCCTCGATGCCCAGTGGGTTGGGGCCGTTGCGGAGATAGCGGCCGTTGAGATGGGTCGGAATCCGCCCGGTCACGGGCAGGTCGTAGGCGGTGACTTCCTCGGTGACCGGGGCGAAATTCCCCGACAGGTAGCGGTTGCGCGTGGTGGTCATGTTCCTTGCCCTTCGTTCTTCGAATCGTGCTGGGTGCTGAACGCCCGTGCCACCGCCGCCATCAGCGCGTCATAGCGCCGACCACCGTCCTCCGGCGTGAAATGTCCGGCGATCTCCAAACTCACCGCGCCGTGCGATGCCGCCCAGAAGATCTTTGACACCTCACGGGCGTCGCCCGGCTGGAAGATCCCGGCTTCCATGCAGGCGGCCACGGCGGCGGCCGAGGTGTCGAAGGCGGTCTCGGCGACGGCGAGGGCCTCCGCGCTCGGCCGGAAGCCCGGTACGGTCTGCTCGAACATGACCCGGTAGTAGGCCGGTTCGGCAATCGCGTGCTCCCGATAAGCCGCCCCGAGATGGGTGAGGTGCGTCAACGGGTCTTCGGTACGCGGTACTTGTTCCTGAAACCGGCGCAGCCGCGCGAAGCCCTCCCGGTACAGCGCATCGATCAGCCCTTCCTTGCCACCGAACATGGTGTAGAGGACCTTGGTCGAGGAGCCGATGTCGGTGGCGATCCGCCGCATGGTCAACGCGGCGGGCCCGTCCGTGACCAGCAGGTTGATGGCGCAATCGAGGATCGTGGTGCGCACGGCGTCCTGACCGGCGCGTAGCGCGTCTTGATAGAGCGTGCTCATGGGCAACACTGTAGCGCAACGGAAACAGTGTTACCGACCTGGGGCCTACTCGGCCAAGTCCGCGCTGAGCGTGGTGCGCGGGACGCTCACCACCGCGTCATAGGCGTCCAAGGCAGGCATCGGCAGGAAGCCGTCGTCCATGCGGATGCGGATGCGGATCGGCTCCGGCAGACCGTGTCGTCGGGCGTGCGTGCGCAGTGCGCGGGTCTCGACCATCGCCGGCGCTTCCGGCACGCCCACGAACAGGGCCTCCACGCTGTCAGGCGGTGCCTGAGGAGCAGCTGCAGCGGACTGGCGCATCCCCGCCGGGTGCGCCGGGTCCGGTACGTTCGCCACGGTCCGGCCACCGCCGCTGGTCAACGCCACCGACACTTACTCCGCTCCCAACTCCTTGGCGAGCGGGTGCCCCATGGGCACCCGAGCAAGCGGACCACCCTCAGGGTTGACGGTGCGCTGGATATGGACGTTGTGAGCAGTGGCCACGATCCAGGTGTCGGGCGCAGACCGGTCGAGCAGTTGCAGCACGCTGTCGGCCAGGTGGCGGTCACGGGCGCCGAGGTCGGCGGCGTCCGGTGTGCCGCCGAGCAATTCCGCCATCGCACATTGCATCTGATCGTTGCGCCAGGCCGCCCGAACGTCGGCAAGCGCATCCTCGTAAGCCGTGCGGCCACCGTGCTCGATGCAGATGTCCCGCATCACCGTGACACGGTTGAGCAACCGTCCCGGCACGGCCGACAGTCGGTCCTGGACGGCAGGGTCGAGGCCGAGGTGGCCATAGGCCAGGACCAAGCCCGAACCACCCGCGAACGACTCCGACACCTCCAATGCGGTTCAGAAGAGCATCCAGCTTTGCCGGCACACACGAGCCAACGGGCGCCCTTCGCCATAGTCGCGGCCAGCACAAACATCGGACTCATTCATCTACGCGGTTACGGCAAAGTCGGGTGCTGATCCTTTCCCCGTCCGAACCCGCGACCAGCGCGGGATCGGCAGCGCACTTCACTGCATCCATCCGCTTAGAGTGGCCGCCATGAGTGAACGTCCTGGACCTCAGACCGTGTCGCCGGTGCTGCTGGGTGAGGGTGGCGGCGAGGGCAACTGGCTGCCCGTCACCGCGGGCGAATCGGGGGCCGCCGTCTTCCGCAGCGCGGACGGCACCCGGTACGCCAAGTGCGTAGCGGCAGCGGACGCAGCCGACCTGAAGGCCGAGCGCGACCGGGTCGCATGGCTGAGCGACCAGGGTGTCCCGGGGCCACGGGTGCTTGACTGGCACACCGGCGTTGCTGGCGCCTGCCTTGTGACCGGTGCCGTCTCCGGCGTACCCGCCGACCAAGTGTCCGCCGCGGACCTGCGAGCCTCCTGGGAACGCATCGCGGACGCGGTTCGCGGGCTGCACGAGCTGCCCGTACAGCAGTGCCCGTTCCGCCGGGACGTGGACGGGATGGTCGCCATAGCGCGCGACGTCGTGACCCGTGGCGCGGTGAACCCGGAGTTCCTCCCCGTCGAGCAGCAGCACACGCCGGCCGCGGAGCTGCTGGCCCGCCTCGTCCCGCAGGTCGCGCGGCGACGGGACCAGGAGGCCGCCGACACGGTCGTCTGCCACGGAGACCTATGCCTGCCCAACATCGTCCTCGACCCGCAGACCCTGGACGTGTCGGGTTTCATCGATCTGGGCCGCCTCGGGCTGGCCGACCGCTACGCCGACCTGGCGCTGCTGCTCACCAGCGCGCGGGAGACATGGACGGACGAGGAGCGGGCGCGGGCCGCGGACGCGGCGTTCGCCGAGAAGTACGGCATCTCCCTCGACCACGACCGCCTACGCTTCTACCTCCATCTCGACCCGCTCACCTGGGGCTAAGCGGCGGTGTTGGTGATGTGTCTGCGGTTCGGGTATGAGGTGGGGCAGGGAGGGGCTGCCCATGCCGAAGATCCTGCATGTGGTGTTGACGTCTGATCAGGAACGCGAGGTGCGTGAGCGTCTACGGGCACGTGATCTCGCACCGGGTACCAGGCTGCGTCTGGACTGCATACGGCTGATGGGGCGGGGGTTGACCGTGCCCGAGGTGGCTGACCTGCTCGAATGCAATGAGGTCACGGTGCGCGGTGCGGTCCACCGTTTCGAGGCCGGGGGGCGACGCGCTGGCGGATGCCCCGCGCCCGGGCCGCCCGGCTTCGGTCACCCGCGAGGACCGCGAGGCGCTGGCCGCACCGCTGGACGAGTCCGGGCGCCGGGGCCGCACCTGGACTGCCGCCGCACTGTGCGACTGGCTGGCCGCCGAGCGGGGCGGCAGGGCCTCGGCGGCCTGGCTGACCGAGTTGCTCCACTGGGACGGGTTCCGGTGGAAACGAACCCGGGACACGTTGCGGCACAAGGCCGACCCCGTCCTCCAGCAGGCCGCGCGGGCCAGGCTGGAGGATTTACGGCCTTACGGCTGGACGCGCACGAGGGCGTGAGGGACCTGTACTTCCTCGACGAAAGCGGGTTCGCCCCGACCATGCCCACCGGATACACCTGGTCACGGGCAGGGCAGCGGGCCGTCGTGCCATGCGAGGACAAGAAGGGCCGGCGTGTGCACGTGCTCGGAGCCCTGGCGGTCGGACAGCACGCCGATCTGGTCCGGGAGAGGACCTGCGGCAAGATTGACGCGGCCTTGCTGCTGGAGTTCGTGTGCACGAGGCCGGCCCGCCTGCCGGGCGGGGCCGCCGCACTGGACAAGCCCCCCACGGGTTTCACGCGCGTACGGCCGTGCACCGTCGTCCTGGACAACGCCTCCGCGCACGTGGCCCGGGTCTTCAAAGGGCGCCGCGAGGAGTTGGCCACCATCGGTGTCGAACTCTTCTGTCTCCCGCCCCGCAGTCCCGAGCTGAACGACATCGAGCGGGTGTGGCGCACGGCGAAGTACGAGGACTACCCCCGAGCGCGTCCACACCACCGCCGAAGCGGTCGGCACCACAGTCGACCAAGCCCTCAACCGTCAACGCGCACGCATCAAAGGATCAACAGCAAACTTCACCAAAGCCGCTCAGCCCTCGCACCAGAACCTAGTCGGCGCCGGAGACCACCTCGGCGAACGCAGCCACGAACGTGGTGATGAGCCGGGCGAACGCGGACCGGTCGGCGTCCGACCAGTCCGCCATCACCCGAGCGAAGACGTCCTGCCGAAGCTTGTGCATGCGGGACAGCTGTCCTCGCCCGCTGCTGGTCAGCGTGAGCAACGTGCGCCGCCCGTCGGACGGGTCGGCCTGACGGACCAGCAGCCCCTGATCAACGGCACGGAGCACCAGGCGACTTGCCCTCGGCTGGTCCACGCCGAGTGCGGCGGCGACATCCGTGACGCCGCACGGCAGGCCGCGGTCCTCGATGGCGTCCAGCACGCCGAACAGCGTGGGATCAATTGCCCCGTCTTCATCGGGTGGCGTCAGTCGCCCCAGCGATCGACGGGTCTGGCTGCGGCGAATCGCCACCATGGCCCGCTCGACGGCGGCGACCGCCTCGTCCTGTTCACTCTTCGACATGCATGCTAGATTACATCTGTTGTAAAAATACATACAATAGGGGGGTCGCCATGACCGGCAAAACTCAACTGCCCAACGTCCGCGAGCAGCGCCCGCTCGGCTACTGGCTCAAGTACATCGACGGCGCCATCGAGACGAGCTTCGACCGACTGTTCGCCGACGACGGTCTGACCCGGCGCGGTTGGCAGGTGCTGAACACCATCTCCTACGGCCCCATCACGGTCGCCGAAATCGACGAAACCATGGCGGCGTTCCTGTCCGGCGACGAGCCGACGATGCGCCCGTACGTCGAGCGATTCGCCGAGCTCGGCTGGGTGCGCGTTACGGACGCCGACGGCGTGGCACTGACTGAAGAGGGCAAGCGCACGCACCAGCGGGTCTCCGAGCGAGCCGGAACAGAACGGGTGCGGATGATGGAGTGCCTCTCACATGAGGACTTCCAGGTCCTGATGGACCTGCTGCAGCGCATCGCCACCCATCTCGATGGCCTGGCGACTGAAGCACCGCGTCAGTAGCCTCCGGGGGCAATGCCCCTTGAGGACACCGAGGCTTCGTAGCAGTCAGCGGGTTCATCGACTCGGGTAGCCACGGCCACCCGGTGTTACTTGAGGCGGTTGAAGCTGCTCGACTGCGTGGCGGTTGATGCACCGCGCGACGGCGTTGCGCTGCTTGTACGCCTCGCGGTCGAAGGCGCCAGGACCACATCCGGCCTGGTGCGAGGCCGCCCACGCCGACGGGGAACACGTAGGCGGGCCATCACGTCCGCGAAGGCAGGCGCATACCCGCCTGTCCGGCGGTGAGAACGAACGCCAGAGCCGGCAGTAGCCGTCGGCCGCGAGAGGCATCTCGGTGATCAGCCCGCCCCAGGGCCGGCCCAGGGCATGGTCGGCCGGTTCGCGAGCCGGGGCCCCTTTCTGGCGGGCCCCGGCCGCGTACTGGTGCACACGCGCGATGTGAAGTCCACCGCAACCGCCCGGTTCAAGTCCTCGCCGGCGTCAGCCTGGGCCATCAGCGCGGTGAAGTCACACTCCCAGGTGTCGCCGACAGCCCACATACGCAGCCGGTTACAAACACCCTCCTGCCGTACTTCTCGGGCAGGCGGACCCGCTGCGATCCGGTCCGGAACTTCCACGCGATCACATCTGGACGAAACGGCCTAGCCCGTTATTTCGCCTGCTGCACCTGTGCCACGATCTTCTTGGTCAGACCGAGGCCGGAGGCGCCCATGTCACTGGACTGGACGTTGTAGAAGGTGGTGATGACGACCTTCCCGACCCGAGTCGCCACCAGCGTGGTGCCGCCCTCCCACTCAGGCGCGGAGAGTACGGCCTTGAGGGTCTGGTCGCCCACCTTCGGAACCTTCGCGGTCTTGATCGTCACCGAAGCAGTGGTGCCGTTGGAGGTGTCCTTGAAGTGAGCGCAGTGCTTGAGCACCTGCTCCAAGCGCGTCATGACCGTTTGCGCGTCTGCGCCTCGGAAACTGTCGATCTCCTGGTTGAACTCCTCCTGGGAGGCGTTTGCGAAGTCGCCTTGGGCGAAGGAGGCGCTCTCGATGCCGCTGGTCTGGATCCAGGCGCTGGCCTCCAGCTTCGGGCAGGCGCCCGCCAAGTCGACGGCCGAGCTCGACGACGGGGGTGCGAAGGCCTTCCCCGAGTCACGCGTGGCCTGCGGGTCGGCCTTGTAGCCCTTGGGCAGTACCCCGACGGGAAGAAGCAGGGACTTCAGCCGGGTGCCGTTGAGCAGACCGGCGTTCGGGCCGCCCGCTGTGGGACGGGCTGACGGTCCGGACTCGACCGTCGATGAACTGCTGGTGTCACCGGAGGAGCACGCGGTGAGGGCGAACGGCAGTACGGCGGTCGTGGCGACCGTCACCAAGGCACGACGAAGCTTCATGAAGCCTTCTTCTGGATCAAAAACGAAATAAGAAAGGAGACGAGAGGCCGTCGCGGTATGGGGGTGCGCGGTGCGGCAGGCGCTGATCGTAAGGGTGCACAGCCTTAGCGCCCAGAGATCTACCGCTGGCCGACTGTGAGCGCCAGCTAATCGCAGGGGGAAGATCTCAGCGAAACCGGGCAGTTGCCCCTGGTTTTCGAGATTTTGCTATGTCGAATGTCACGCGGGAAAGACGCAACGCCTGTGGGGGCCTTGCTCAGGAATGGGCATGTAGCACCCGGATCACAGGTAATTGTCGGGGTCGCGTGCGCAGGAGCGTGTGAGCCGGGCGCCGAGGCCGGGCCCGTACGGCAATGTGCTGCTGGGGGCGATGCCGCACAGCGCCGACCGGCTACGGCACGGCATACGCCCACCAATCCGGAGCAGCTGCTGCTGAACGCCCTGGGGACGGCGGTCGCTGATGCGGAGACCCGGGAGTGGGGCCGGGTGCACCGGGAGCAGGTCCCCGCTCAGGACCGGGTGACGATGGTGCTGCAGACGATCACGAGCCGGACCGTGAGGCAGGGCTGCGCAATGGCGGACTTGCACCAGGACCTCCAGCCCGTCGTCGGAGGGGCCCTGGCGGCTCCGAACGTGCAGACCCTGGACCCGCTCGTGGCGGCGACCGGGCAGCCGGAGGGACTGGCTTTCATCGAGGCGATGGGGGAAAGCAAGTTCGTGGTCACCGCTTACGCCCGTCCGTCCGAACCCCTGATCGCCATCGACACTGCGGAAGACGGCACCGGGCAGGCGCAGAACACGCCGGGTGAGCCGGGTGAGGAGACCGGCAGCGGCCGCGTGGCGCCGCGACGTTCCAGGTGAAGCTGGGGAGTCACACCTTCTGTGTGAGCGCGCAGCTGGGGACCAGGTGGAGGCGCGGACGAGATCTACTGGACCGACGCCATCAGCGGCAGCAGCGGCAGGGCTGCTGGTTCAGGCCGGAGGAGTTCGGAGCCGTCAAGATAGGCGCGACCCGCCGCTTCTACGACAACCACCGTAGTCGCGCACCAGCGCGGCGCTCATGTCCTGCTGGGCAGGCTTGGCCGAACGGTCTTGCGGCGCGTCCCCCGGGGTGGGCGATACAGCAGGCATCGGCCACTCGACCCGGGTACTGGTCGACGGCCCATCCCAGGAACGCTCCGAGAGAGGCTTCGTGGCCTGCGCGGCGACGGGCCCTCCCGCCCCCGCACACGAGACGGTACGGCCCCGCCACCCACAGCCGCGCCTGCGCCGATGGCTGGCCCGAGGTACCGACGTGACCTGTCACCGCACGAACGGTGACGCCGACGACAGCGCCCAGCAGAGCTCAGGGCTAAGGGCTCATTGCAGGTAGCTCACGTCGCCGGCGACGCGGTAGGAGTGCACGGAGGTGCAATACGCGTAGGACCATGAGTAGTTGCGCACCGCGTGTCCGAAGACGTACCTGCCGTTGGCGCACTTGACCCAGGCCTGGTAAGGGCCGCCCACAGAGGCGACACCCTGAGTGTTGCTGTCATGCCAGTCGACGCAATTCGACCTGGGCTGGTGGGTGTTCGGCACCTGCGCGCCGGCGGTTCCGGCCGTGGCAACGAGACCGGCCGCAGCCAGGGAGACGGCCGCGAAACCGCTGACCAAGGCACGCCTCATCTTGGACGCCCCTTCTTGGGCTGACTGCCCATGTGTCGAGATCGGTATCCGACGGCGTTCGGACGGGGCACTCAGCCGCTGGCCTCTCTTCGGCCTCGGAGCGCGGCCCGCCCGTGGAGGCCGGGCTCAGGCGCCCCGACAAAGCAACGCCGTCCCGCCAGCCCGCGCTGCTCAGTGTGGGATGGGCCCCGGCTCTTCAGTCAGGAGCCCGCAGCGGCTCTCGGCCACCTTGGTTACACACCGCACAACCCGCTGCTGTTCCCTCCCCGGTCTTTGCGGCCGGTGACCTTCATCGCACGAGTCGAGTCCGGTTCCCCGGCATCGGTGCATCGGTGTGCGTGTGGTCCGGGTCGACATCACACTGGGCCGGTTGATCGTGGACACGGTGGTTTCATTTGTGATCTTTCTACAACGTGCCGGTCAGGAGCCGGTCGGAGCTGTTGCTCGCGCACCACGCCCGCGGCGCGCAAGGATGGCTCGGGGTTGAGCGCCACGTGGCGCAGAACCAGTCGAGGGGGGCTTCATGAACAACGGTTACTCGATCTTCGCTCGGACGATGGCCGACCTGACCTATCCGGAGGTAGAGGCAGCGGCCGAACGAGGGGCATGCGTTCTGCTGCCCACCGGGGTCATCGAACAACACGGCCCTCACCTGCCGCTGGGAACCGATGCGTACGGCGCCTACCAACTCTGTCGCCTGGTGCTGGCGGAGCTGGAGCAACGTGGGGTGGAGGCTCTGATCGCTCCGCCGGTCTTCTGGGGAATCAACCAGGTGTCGTCGGCGTTCCCCGGAACGTTCCGGACCCGCCCCGAGACCGCCGTAGCTCTGCACACCGACATCCTGGACTCCCTGTCCACCGACGGGTTTGACCGGATCTACGTGATCAATCATCAAGGGGACATCGCCCACAACCGCATGCTGCTTGACGTGGTGCAGCGCCAGCACGATCAAGGGCACACCGGGGTAGTGCTGCTGGAACCCGACTTCATCGCCGACCGGCTCGGTTGCTCACCAACCCCCGCCCTGGCGTCATTCGCCATGCAACCGCTTTTCGAGGGCCTGGAGCTGACAGGCGAACTCGGCGTGCACGCCGAAGAGATCGAAAGCGCCCTGATGATGCGCTGGTTCCCCGAACTCGTCGACTACGACGCCATGGCCGAACTGAAGCCGACGGGGCTGAGCGCGGAGGACCTCATGGAATGGCGCAAGGGAGGTGAACACGCCCGACGGGTGACGCCGCAGGGATTCTTCGGTGCACCCAGCCCCCGTGATCCCTTCCTGTGGCGCTTCCACCAACGCATGGCCGCGGCCATGGCGGATCTCGTGACCACGGCACGGTCATCTTCCTGAACCAGCCGACCGATGACGTCACTCGCGGGCACGTGCCCCGGGCCTGGCCTTTGCCTGCCTCCCGTACTCATGTCTCCGTCGTCCCGCCCTCCGGGACGGGCTGGGGCATGGCCAAGTCCCCGGCCATGCTGACAAGTTGATGCCCCGGGGCGCGGACGTATCTGACGCCCTCACCCTCGTCGTTCTCGAACTTGTTGTCCTCGCCATGGCATTCGGGCTGTGGTGGGTCTCCGGGTGGAGCTTCGACCCCGCCGAACCCGGCACACCCGATCCGGTGTGGGGCTATCTCGCCGCCGGTGTGCTGTGTGCTGTGTGCGCTCATGGTGTGGACGGCGGTGGCTGTCTCATGTCGGCGCGCCGTGGTGACGTGTGGGTGCAGTGCTTGAGGGCCACTGTGACGGCGGTGATGATCCTGACCGGGGGCCGTGGGCCAGGTGTGCGAGGGCGCCCCGCCTCCGCCGCCGGGCGCGTGCCACACGTCGCCGTCTGTGCCGTGGTGCGACGGCTGAACGGACAGACCCCAGGCCCTGTCCGATGGATCAGGCTTCGGATCCGAAGGGACGGAGGTCGTAGAGGTAGGAGCGGTCGCGCTTGAAGCTGCGCCATACGGTGGCAGGGGGTTCGGGTTCGTCACCGTGACTGTTCAGGGGATGTGCGGTGACGAGGCCGTCGGCGATCTCGCAGTGCCAGCCGTCCGTCGGCGCCCAGATACACCACACCTGCCCATCCGTTCGGCGATAGGCGGGGCGACCGTGACGCTCGCCGTCCCGTTCGAAGTGGTAGCGGAGCCCATCGATGTGGCGTACAAAGTCGAAAGAAGCAAGAACTGTCATAGCCTCGGCACTGTATGGGACCGGACTGTCGGTGGCTGGGGAGTTCTGGGCATCACCGGGCTGCAAGGTGCGTCTCCTGTCATCAACGTGACGGGACAACGCACCCGGGCCGTTTCGTTCGGATCATCCGATCGTTGGCCAGGGTGTGCCGTTGCCGTTGACTGACGCCACTTGGAGCTGCTCCCACTGAGGATCGTCGTCGTCTTGATCGAACCGGCACGGAGCCATTGCCCGTTATGACCGGCCGAGGCTCGGCCCGCCCTCGCAAGCGGTGGCACCGCGCAGTTCCGGCCCGCAGGTTCCGGCCACTGAAGTAGATAAATTTTCTAGAACTAGACTTTAATTGACAGGGCGTCTGGTCCATACTCGGCCCATGGCTCACAACCGGCTGCCAACACGCTCGAAGAGAGCGTCCCTGTCCGCCCGCCTCCTGCGCGCGAGGGCGGCGGTCGTCGCTCCGGCAGCCCCGCCGTACTCCTGCTGAGCACACCGCCCGCACATCCCCACCCCCCGGCCTCGCCGGGTATGACCGACGGGTTCGACCTCACCCAGGTCTCCGCCGGCGCTACCCGGTCCCCTGTTTCCTACGTCGAGAGCTAGACGGAGAGCGAACCGCCCCGTGAGTGAGAGTCCGCAGATGAACCCCCAGCAGGGCCCCGGCCAGACCGGCCCCACCCAACCGCTCCCACCGGGAACACCAGGAACGCTGGGAACACCGGGAACACCGGGAACGCCGGGAACGCCGGGAACGCCGGGATGGGGCCCTGCGGCGCAGCCCCCGGACCAGATGCCGCCTCCGCCCCCGGCCCAACCGCCGGGCACGCCCCCGACCCAGCCGCCTGGCGCACCCTCAGCCCAACCGCCTGGCGCACCCTCGGCCTGGTCTCAGCCCGTCCCGGCGGCGCTGCCGCAAGGCGGTGCGCCGTCCGCGGGGCGGCGTGCGCGGCCCTGGCTGATCGGCGGTGGCGCGGCGCTCGCCGTGGCCGCGATCGTCGGTGTGATCATTGCCGCCTCGGGGGACGACGGCAAGAACACCGCATCGGGGAAGTCTCCTGGCGCACCGGGCGGTGCCGCCAAGCCGTCGGCGCCGACGGAGAAGGCGTTCACCAAGGTGCCCGAAGCATGCAAGCTGATCAAGGCATCCACCATCGCGCGCATCGCGCCCGGAACCGAGTGCAAGCCGTCGCAGTTCGACAATGCGACCATGGCGGCGATGATCACCAGGATGCCGAGCTGGCGGACGCCCTTCGGCTCTGGCGGCAAGATGCTGGACCTGGGCGTGAACCTCATGGTCGGACCGTCGGCGAAAGGCATGTACGACATGCATAAGTCGAGTGCTCTCAACGCCTTGAAGAAAGTGCGCACGACCACCGGCTCCCGGTCGCTCAGCGACCTCGGCGAGGAGGCCTACGTCGTGCACGCCGTCGACAAGGACCCGATGTCCCTGGCCGAGGCACAGGTGATCGTCCGTGCGGGCAACGCCGAGTTCACCGTGGGCTACACGTACCACACCTCGGACTCCGGCAAGAACCAGCAGCAGGCCGAGGACGCCGCCATCGCCGCCGCCCGCGATGTGCTCGGCTCGCTCAGCTGACCGCCGCCGCAACGAGGTGCACACACCGACGCACGGCGGCAGCGACCCTACGCTCCAGCAGCCGCCCACCACAGTCCCCCAGCAACCCGCCACGGTCCCGCAGCCGCCCACCGCTGCCCCGCCCCAGCACGCCACGGTCCCCCCACCGCACACCCCGGGCAGGATCGGTCCCTACGAGATTTTCCAACTCCTGGGCGAAGGCGGCATGGGCAGGGTCTTCCTGGCCAGGTCACCGGGATCGCGGTTGGTCGCGCTCAAGGTCATCCGGCCCGAGTACGCCGAGGCACCGAACTTCCGCGGGCGCTTCCGGCGCGAGGCCGACGCCGCCGGGAGGGTGAGCGGTTTCTACACCCCGCCCGTGCTCGATGCGGACGCCGACGCCCAGCAGCCGTGGCTGGCCACCGCCTACGTACCCGCGCCGTCCCTGCATGACGTCGTGCGGCGCTTCGGCCTGCTGTCCGAGCCGGCCCTGCGGGCCCTGGGCACCGGCCTCGCGGAGTCGCTCCTTGCGATCCACGCCGCCGGTATCGTCCACCGCGACCTCAAGCCCGGCAACGTACTCGTGACCCATGACGGGCCCCGTGTCATCGACTTCGGCATCAGCCGGGCGGTGGATGCGACGCAGGTGACGCGGACGGACGCCGTGATCGGAACGCCCGGGTTCATGGCCCCCGAGCAGATCGTGTCGAGCCGCGAGGCCGGACCGGCGGCCGACGTCTTCTCCCTCGGCTGCGTCCTGACCTTCGCGGCCATCGGCCGGGGCCCCTTCGGCGCCGGCAGCACGGCCGAGATCCTCTACCGGGCCGTGCACGCCCCGCCGCAGCTGGACGGCGTACCCGACGCGCTGCGTCCGCTGGTGGAGGCCTGTCTGGACAAGGACCCTGCCCGCAGGCCGGCCGTCGGCGCGCTGTTGAACGCGCTGGGTTCCGCCGATCCCTCCGCGCTGCTCACGCCGGGCCTGCGCGAGGACCTCGCTCAACGGGAGGCGCACGCCGCCGTCCTGGTGACCGCGCCGCCCATGCCTGTCACTCCGCTGGACACGGCGGCCCCGGGCGGGCCGAGCCGCCGCCGCTTCCTGTGGATCGCCGCGGCCGGCGGCACCGCCGCGGCGGCC
>NZ_QUAC01000481.1 GCF_003389455.1 Streptomyces inhibens
ATTGCGGGCCGCGGGCACCGCGTCGGTACGCGGCCGCAGCGCCGGGACCGGCGAGCGGGAAGCGGCGTTCCTGCCCGGTGGGGCCGGCGTGGCCGCCGCCGGGCGTGCGGACCCGTCCTCGCCGGACGTCCCCGCCCCCGCCCACCGTTGCGGCCGTACGGTCCCAGCCACGCCAGGCCGCGGCCCGGGATCAACCGCCGCCGCGGGCCGCAACAGCGGTGCCGTGGGGCGTATCGCCGGCTCGACGAGGTCGGAAGCGTCCGGCCGCAGGGCCTCGGTCCGTACGACGGTCTGCCGCTCCGTGGTCCTGATCTCCCGCTCGTACCGGACCTGTTCCCCGTCGAACAACGACGTCCGGGGCGCCTGCGGATACAGCGGAGCCGGCTCGTCCCCGTCCCCGGCCGCGCCACGCAACGCCTCCACGCGCTCGAACGGGCCCGGCAGCCGGGGCTGTACGAGCGCGCGCCGAGCCCCGCCCATAGCCCCGCCGGTCGCCCCGCCCGTACGGCCGCTGCCGGGCGCTTCCGAAAAGGCACCCCCGACGCCCCCAGGTACCGGCGCATGCCGCGCCAGCAGCCGGTCGAAGTAGTCAGCCAGGTCAGGCATCTGCGCACAGCTCCAGGTAGTAGCGGCGCCGCAGCGGGCTCAGCGCCAGGATCTGGGGCTCGCTCCAGCCGTAGGCCGAGGCGAGCAGATGGACGTCCAGGAGCACATCGCGGGCCCAGGCGTCCAGTTCGGTCCACAGGTACGCGGCGATGTCCAGCTCGGCCGGGGTGGCCGCGCCGCACTCCGGGCAGGCGATGTTCAGCACCACCTCGGCCGCCGGATCCGCCTGCTCGGCCGCCTCGGCGAAGCGCTTCAGCACCGGATCCGGCAGCCGGGCCAGCTCCTCGCCGGCCGCCGGCCGTCCGCCCCGTAGAGCCGAGAGCGCACAGCGGGCGCCCAGCAGCCGCCGGGCGTCCTCCGCGTCCACCGCCGCAGCGGAGACGGCGGCGAGGTCGGCGGGGGCGGGCAGCCGGAACCGGACCGCCCACCCGCCTTCCTCGACCCGCAGTCCGCCCTCCGGCATCCGCGGCCGCGCACCCATCTCACCCGCGTCGAGCTCGAACTCCATGGCCTCGCCGCAGTCCGGATCGGCGCAGTCGATCTTGACCTGCATCCGGTCGCCGAACAGCGCCCGGCGCAGGGCGAACAGATCGGCCGCCCGCTCCCCGAGCGGCACCGACAGCAGCGCGTCGGTGCCCGCCTCGGGGCGGGCCGCCCGGTGCAGCAACAGGGCCCGGCCGCCGGCCTGCTGGGCCAGCCCGGCTTCCCAGGTGGCCAGCAGTTCAGCGGGCCCGGTGACCGCCATTCCTCACCTCGTCCCGCCGTTCCTCTGCCTCGCGTCGTCCGGCCGTTCGCCTGCCTTGCGTCGTCCGGCCGTTCCTCCGCCTCGCGCCCATGCGTTTTCTCGTGGTCGTGCCCGTGCGTTCGGCTTGTGCTCGCACCCGTGCGTTTGCTCTGTGCTCGCACCCGTGCGTTTGCTCTGTGCTCGCGCGCCCGTGCGTTTGCTCTGTGCTCGCGCCCATGCGTTCGCCTTGTGCTCTCGCCCGTGCGTGCCCCTCGTGACGCCCCATGACGCCTCGTGACGCCTCCTCATACCCCGGCAACGATTACGGAGAGTGATGAGTTCCCGGGAATGCATCACTATCTGTAAGGTCGCCTTGGTCTGGGCAAAGTCGTCTTAGGCGGGATGCGTGAACGACGGCTCCTCCGGCTCCGGGACCTCGTAGTCGCGTTCCCAGCCCTCGCACTCCAGCTTCAGGCTCTGGATGGCGACGGCGTTGGCGTTGGCGTCCATCTCGCCCAGGACCTGGTACTCGCTCGGCCAGGAGCGGTAGATCTTGTGCGAGACGGCCACCTGCCCGGCCTCGTTGAGGACCTGGATGACGAGGTCCTTGCGGAAGTCGGCCAGCGACACCTCGGAACCCAGGCCGGCGCCCACCTGCCAGACCTTGTTGGCCCAGCGGTCGAACTCCGGGTCGTGGGTGACCCCGCGCTCCAGGGTGATGCCCTCGAACTCGGAGCGGCCCGGGGACTTGCGCGGTGAGCTGGGGTCGCCGCCGTGCCGGTGCTTGACGACCTCGGTGGTGCGCTTCAGCGGGCTGATCTTGCTGATGCCCGCGACCGTACGACCGTCCCACAGGACCAGGAACTTGAAGTTCTTGTACGGGTCGAAGCGATGGGCGTTGATCTGAAACTCAGCCATCGGATTCCTTCACGTCCTTCATGCCCTTCACGTCCTTCGCGTCCTTCACGTCCTTTGCGTTCACGTCCTTCGCGTTCGCGTGTCTAGACGTCGAACTGGCCGGCCATCTGCTGGATCTTGACGATCACGAACTCCGCGGGCCTGACCGGCGCGATGCCGACCACGACGTTGACGATGCCGCGCTCGATGTCCTCGTCGGTCGTGGTGTCCTTGTCGCACTTGACGAAGTACGCCTGGCGCGGAGTGCCGCCCTTGAACGCGCCCTTCTCGAAGAGGGAGTGCAGATAGGCCGAGGCGTTGAGGCGGATCTGCTGCCACAGCTGCTCGTTGTTGGGCTCGAAGACCACCCATTGCAGGCCGCGCAGCAGGCTCTCCTCGACATGCAGGGCGAGGCGCCGTACGGGGATGTACTTCCACTCGCTCTCCAGCGCGTCCGCGCCGTCGAGCGTGCGGGCGCCCCAGATCAGCGGGCCGACCACCGGGAGGGTGCGCAGGCAGTTGATGCCCAGCGGGTTCAGCAGCCCGTTCTCGCGGTCCGTCAGTTTGACGGTCAGCGAGTGCACCCCGGCCAGGCGGGCTTCGGTGCCCGCCGGTGCCTTCCATACGCCGCGTTCGCTGTCCGTACGGGCGATGACGCCGGCGACGGCGCCGGACGGCGGGAAGGAGCGCAGTCGGCCGGAGAGCGGGTCGGTGAGCTGGAGGTGCGGGAAGTACAGGCCGGAGTGGTTGCCGCGGACCGGTGCGAAGGCGGCGATGCCGGCGCGGGCGGCGTCCACGCTGCCCCAGGTGGCGGGCGCGTCGACGAGCAGGAAGATCCGCCGCTCCTTGCACAGCCGCTCGGCCGCCGAGAGCACCGTGATCATGTCGTCGACGGATGCGTACGAGGCCAGCTCGGGCAGCGCCAGCAGGTTGACGTCGTGGACGTCGCGCAGTGCCTGCAGACCGCTCTTGCGGGCCTCGCTGCCGATGATGTCGAGCGGTCCGGGCGGATCGCCGTCCTCGCCGCCGCACAGCGGGAAGACCGGCGGGTTGACGGAGGCCTCCAGACCCAGGTCGTTGGCGCATTCGCCGAGGAAGCGCACCACGTCGTCGGGGTCGACGGACCCGGCGACGACCTGGATACGGCGGCCGAAGGGGGTGACCTCGGCGCCCGCGAAGGCGTGCTTGCCCGGGGCGTCCGGCAGTGCGCGCAGCTTGTGCTCCAGCAGCAGCGCCAGCTCGGTGACGTTGCACGGCGCCTCGCCGTCGCAGTCCGGGTCGTAGAGCGTGAACTCGCGCTCCACCTCGCCGATCTTCACCGTCACGTCGACGTTCAGATCGGGGAGTTCGTGGTGGAAGGCCTTGGAGACCGTGCCGGAGGGGTCCGGGCGGCCCTCGCCGACGACCTGGACGCGGATCAGCGCGGAGCCCGCGTTGATCACCGTTTCGGCGTATTTGCCGTGGCCGGGATCCATGGACAGGCCGGAGAAGGACTCGCGGGCGGTGCCGTGCGCGTCCAGTACCTGGAGGTTGAAGGTCGCCTCACAAGAGGGGCGGCGCGAAGCGTCTCCTGCGGGGGTGGTGGTCGGGCGACGGGTGGGCGTGTCGTAGTCGACGGCGACCCGGAGGCCGGAGCCCCATACGCCCGGCTCCTTGGCGTGCACCTTGAGCACCGGGCACTGGCTGTGGCCCTCGGTCGACTCCAGGGTGACGTGGGCTTCCTTGCCGCTGCCGGCCTTGGCGACCCGGACGATCACGGCGACCGTGCCGCCGTTGCCGAAGAACTGGTGGACGGCGTACGCGACCGGGCTCTGCGAGGTCAGACCGCCGAAGCGGCGCTCGAAGTCGGCGAAGCTGGTGATCTGTACCGGCTGGTTGAGCGGGCCGCGCCGGGTGTGACCGACGAATGCGGTCACGGATGTGGTGACGGTGGTGATGCTGCGGATGCTGCTGGGAAGCTCTTCGACATAAACGCCGGGATAGGTCGTATGTGTCGGCATTCCCCCTCCAATCCCTTCAGGCACCAGTGTGAGGACACCAAGAAATCGAGAAAGGGGGAGGAGCGGCGGGTGCGGAAGAGCCCACGGCCGCCCCCTGCCCGCGGTCGTGCATCCCCCCGGCTACCCATCAAGTTCCCCCGTCTGCACCCGGTGCGGAGCGATCTTCCGACCGACCTGCACGGGACCAAGCGCGAAGCTTGTGACTCCTGATGCGTATGTATGTCTAAGTGCTCAACGCAGTTTCCGCTGCGGGTAGTTGAGGGTCAAGAGACCTTTCCGGACACCGGCTGCGGAGGTGCTGTGACGGTGTTGCGCACCTTCTTCTCAAACGGATTCCCTCATTGGCGGAACCGGAATCACGTGAGACCGGGCGCACTGGGGCGTACCAGGAGGCGCTCTCGAACGGCACATGAAGCGGAGGTGCACGCCGGGTGGCACCGGAGCCGGCGGGCTACCCGAGAGGTCACCGAAAACCGGCCGTCAACATGCGGAAATCCGGGAGAGGCGTAACTTGGCCAAAAGATCTGTGACCGTAATCACCGCCGGAGTGTGATCTGCGATTTAGAGCCTCAGGTCCTGCGGCGATAACCTGCGGGACGGACATGCCGCGTATCCGGTCTCCGTGTACGCCTCCCCTGTGACAGCGCCGTCACGTTGCCCTTCGCGGCACGCCCATCGCAGACAACGAACCGCGATCACTACGGCGATTCTGAGAAGACAAGGGACGGACGCGCGTGGACCTGTTCGAGTACCAGGCGAGGGACCTCTTCGCCAAGCACGGTGTACCGGTGCTGGCCGGTGAAGTCATCGACACGCCTGAGGCGGCGCGCGAGGCAACCCAGCGACTGGGCGGCAAGTCGGTCGTCAAGGCACAGGTGAAGGTCGGTGGCCGCGGCAAGGCCGGCGGCGTCAAGCTGGCCACCAGCGAGGACGACGCGGTCGAGAAGGCCGGTCAGATCCTGGGCATGGACATCAAGGGCCACACGGTCCACAAGGTGATGATCGCCGAGACCGCTCCGGAGATCGCCGAGGAGTACTACGTCTCGTACCTCCTCGACCGCACCAACCGGACCTTCCTGGCCATGGCCTCCGTCGCCGGCGGCATGGACATCGAGGAGGTCGCGGCCACCCGGCCCGAGGAGCTCGCGAAGGTCCCGGTCGACGCCAACGAGGGCGTCACGATCGAGAAGGCCCGCGAGATCGTCGCCCAGGCGAAGTTCCCGGCCGACGTCGCCGAGCAGGTCGCCGAGGTCATGGTCACCCTGTGGAAGACCTTCGTCGCCGAGGACGCGCTCCTCGTCGAGGTCAACCCGCTGGCCAAGGTCGCGAGCGGCGCTGTCATCGCCCTCGACGGCAAGGTGTCCCTCGACGAGAACGCCGAGTTCCGCCAGCCGGAGCACGAGGCTCTTGAGGACAAGGACGCAGCCAACCCGCTCGAGGCTGCGGCCAAGGCCAAGGGCCTCAACTACGTCAAGCTCGACGGCGAGGTCGGCATCATCGGCAACGGCGCGGGTCTCGTCATGAGCACCCTGGACGTCGTCGCCTACGCCGGCGAGAACCACAACAACGTCAAGCCCGCCAACTTCCTCGACATCGGTGGCGGCGCCTCCGCCGAGGTCATGGCGAACGGCCTGGAGATCATCCTCGGCGACCCGGACGTCAAGTCCGTGTTCGTCAACGTCTTCGGTGGCATCACCGCCTGTGACGAGGTCGCCAACGGCATCGTGCAGGCCCTGGAGCTGCTCAAGTCCAAGGGCGAGGATGTCAACAAGCCCCTGGTCGTGCGCCTCGACGGCAACAACGCGGAGCTCGGTCGCGAGATCCTGTCGAAGGCCAACCACCCGCTCGTGCAGCGCGTGGACACCATGGACGGCGCGGCCGACAAGGCCGCCGAGCTGGCTGCTAAGTAAAGGACGAGGACACTACAACCATGGCTATCTTCCTCACCAAGGAAAGCAAGGTCATCGTCCAGGGCATGACCGGTGCCACTGGCATGAAGCACACCAAGCTGATGCTCGGTGACGGCACCAACATCGTCGGCGGCGTGAACCCGCGCAAGGCCGGCGAGAAGGTCGACTTCGACGGCACCGAGGTGCCCGTCTTCGGCTCCGTCGCCGAGGCGATCGAGAAGACCGGCGCGGATGTCTCCGTGATCTTCGTGCCGCCGAAGTTCGCCAAGAGCGCCGTCGTCGAGGCGATCGACGCCGAGATCGGCCTCGCGGTCGTGATCACCGAGGGCATCGCGGTGCACGACTCCGCCGCCTTCTGGGCGTACGCCGGTTCCAAGGGCAACAAGACCCGGATCATCGGCCCGAACTGCCCCGGCCTGATCACCCCCGGCCAGTCCAACGCCGGCATCATCCCGGGCGACATCACCAAGCCCGGCCGCATCGGTCTGGTGTCGAAGTCCGGCACGCTGACCTACCAGATGATGTACGAGCTGCGTGACATCGGCTTCTCGTCCGCCGTCGGTATCGGTGGCGACCCGGTCATCGGCACCACGCACATCGACGCCCTCGCGGCGTTCGAGGCCGACCCCGAGACCGACCTGATCGTGATGATCGGCGAGATCGGCGGCGACGCCGAGGAGCGTGCGGCCGACTTCATCAAGGCCAACGTCTCCAAGCCGGTCGTCGGCTACGTCGCGGGCTTCACCGCGCCCGAGGGCAAGACCATGGGCCACGCCGGCGCCATCGTCTCCGGCTCCTCCGGCACCGCCCAGGCGAAGCAGGAGGCCCTTGAGGCCGCCGGCGTCAAGGTCGGCAAGACCCCGTCGGAGACCGCGCGCCTGGCCCGCGAGATCCTCGTCGGCTGATTGCGCCTCCCCGCGCCGCCGGACCCGTCCCGCGGCGCAGTGCAGATGGCATACGGACGCGGGCCCGTACCCCTGGTGGGGTGCGGGCCCGCGTCCGTTTCGGTGGCTCGTCCGGCGGATCTGCCGGGTCTAACGGGTCCAACGGCGGGGCTAACGGACGTCGGGGGTGAGCCGGGCCTCCCGGGGCGTGCCGTGCCCGGCCGCGTCGCCGTGTCTCTTCGCGCCTTTGCGCGCGCCTGCGTGGGTGCCTGCGCGTGTGCCTTCATGCGTGCCTGCGCCTGTCGCTCCGGCGCCGTGCCCGGCCGGTGACACGGGGGAGTGCGGCGCGGTCGCCAGCGGCCGCTGCGGCGGCCGGGTGTAGTGGTCCGGTGTGGTGACCACCATGACCAGTGCCACCAGCGTGAACAGCCCGGTCACCCCGAACGCCGCCCCGGTGGTCCGCCGGGCGCTGTGCTCGCTGCCGGTCCGTACGCGCTGCGCCGGCGATGGCTCCGCCCGCTGCGCGGCCGCCAGCTCCCCGAGCCGGGCATGCAGGATCTCGCCCTGCCGCACCGGCGGCTGCGCAGCGAGCCCCAGCTCCGGCAGCCGCTCGGCGACCCGCTCGCGCGCATGCGTCAGCCGCCCCGCCGCGGCCGGCGTGCTCGACTCGATCTCCGCCGCGGTCTCGTACAGCCCGAGCCCGACCCCGTCGTGCAGCAGCAGCGTCCGCCGGTACGGAGCGGGCAGGCTCAGCACCGCCTCCAGCAGCGCACGGCCGGCCGGCTCGGCGGGCCCGCCGGTCTTCTTCGGCTTCCGGGCGGGCCGCAGCCAGGGGCACAGCCGGTGCCACGGCGTCAGCGCGTACTCGTACACGGCCGCCCGCACCCACCCCGCCGGATCCGGATCCACCGCGACCTCCGGCCACCGCTGCCACGCCAGCCGGAACCCGCTCTCCACGGCGCGGCGCGCGAGCCGTGGCCGCCCGGTGAGCAGATACGCCTGCCGGATCAGGGCGGCGGCATGCCGGGTGTGGAGATCGTCGAAGGCGGCGGCGGCCTGCTCACGCTGGGTCATACGGAGAGTGTGGAAAACCCGCATCACCAGATGCAGCTCGACACACGCAGCACACGCGACACGTCGGGCATTTGCCCAGTGCAGGGATGAAAAGGGTGTTGTTGGCAGCATGGCCGTGTGAGCCAGTTGACCGATCGCGGCCCGACCCTGTCCTCGCACGGCCGAACCGCCGCGCAGCGCTCCTCCGCGATCGGCGCGGCCTTCCTCGGCGGCGTGACGGCCGCCGGACTCGGCCTCGGCGCGCTGACGGTCGCCGTGCTGCTGCTGTGGGTCGCCTCCCCCTACCCCGACAGCGGCCCGTCCCGGGCCCTGCATCTCGCCGCCGATCTGTGGCTGCTGGCGCACGGCGGCGACCTGGTGCGCACCGCCACCCACTCCGGCACCCCGGCCCCGGTCGCCGTGACACCGCTGCTGCTCGCCGTACTTCCGGTCTGGCTGCTGCACCGGGCCGCCCGCCACACCCTGGCGACCGCGCCCGCCGCCCTCCCGGAGCCCGCTGCCGGTGCCTTCGCCGGCACCGCCCGGACGGTCACCCCGCGCACCCTGCTCGGCGCGCTGCTCACCGGCTATCTGCTGGTCGCGGCCGGTGCGCTGCTCTACACGTCGACCGGGCGGCTGACCGCCGAGCCGGCCAGCGTGCTGCTGTACGTACCGGCCACTGCGGTCGCCACTCTCGCCGGCACGGCCTGGCGCATCCACGGACACGCCGGCGCCGATCTGCTGCCCGCCTGGGTCCTGCGGGCCCGGGCCGCGGTGCCGGGCGGCCTGCGGACCGTTCTCGGCGGCCCCCGCTTCACCGCCGCCCGCCGGGCCGCCGGCGCCGCCCTGGGCGCCCTGCTCGTCTCCGGTGCGCTGCTCACCCTCCTCGCGCTCGGGCTGCACGCCGGCCGGGTACGCCAGGACCTCCTCCAGCTCGCGCCGGACTGGGCGAGCCGCGCCACGGTGCTGCTGCTCTGCCTCGTACTGCTGCCGAACGCGGCCGTCTGGGGCGCGGCCTACGGCCTGGGGCCGGGTTTCACGCTCGGCGCGGGCAGCACGGTCGGACCGCTGGGGGCCACGGGCCACCCGGTGCTGCCGCATCTGCCGCTGCTCGGCGGGCTGCCGGACGCGGGCCCGGGGAACCCGCTGACCTGGGCGGTGGCCGTGGTGCCCATGGTCGCGGGGGCGCTGCTCGCCCGCTCTGCCGCCCGTTCCGCGGCGGCACCCGGCCCCCCGGGCGGGCCCTGGTCCTGGTGGGCGACGACCTGTGTGGCAGGCATGGGGGCTGCCGTGTGCGGTGCCGTCATGGCGGCGCTCGCGGCCCTCGCCGGAGGCGCGCTGGGCACCGGTACGCTCGCCGCCTTCGGCCCGGAATGGTGGCGTACGGGCCTCACGGCGGCGGGTTGGACGGCCCTGATCGGCATCCCCGGAGCGCTCGGGCTACGGGCCTGGCGGCTCCGCGCGAGGCGGCGTGCGGGGACGGCCGGGAGCGACGAGAAGGACACCGGCGCTCAAGCCGCCGCTGCCACCGCCCCTGCCCCTGTCACCGCCCCTGCCCCCGATGCCCCCGATGCCCCCGATGCCGACAACCTGGCGGCCACCGGGCCGGGGAGCGCCCCCGCCCCAGCCGCCGCCCCCGCTCCCGACAACTGAGCCCGGCTACTGCTGCGTGCTCAGCAGCGGCCGCAGCTCCTTCGGCAGCAGGTTTTCGCAGGACTTGCCGGCCGACTGGGTCAGCGCGTCGTTCACGCAGGTGAAGTAGTCGCGGTAGACGATCTGCACGGTGAACGTCGCGGCCACCATCATCAGCGCGAGCGTGGCGGTCACCAGCCCCCCGATCGCCGCCGTGACCTGCGGCCGGGTGCTGCCCGGCGCGGACGGGGCGCCCGGGTGCCCTGGGGCGGGGGCACCTTCGGTGGGGGCCGGGCGGCCCTCCATGGCGGCGGTGGTCGCCGCGGCGGCCGCCTTCGCCGGGTTCGGCTTGGCGCGCAGTGAGCTGATGCCCCAGTAGATCGCCAGCACGCCCAGCAGCAGCGAGATCTCCGGCAGGCTGAAGAGCACGAAGAAGAACGCCCACATGCCGGCGAGCAGCGCATAGCGCGCCCGGCGCTGCGACGGGTCGGTGGGGTCCCAGCGCAGATTGCCTGGCCCGCCGGCGCCGCCCGGGCCGCCGCCCTGCTGCCCGTTGTTGCGGCCGCCCGGCCGGGAGCCGAAGCCGCCGCTCTGCCGGCCCGGCTGCCGGGGGCTCCACTGGCTGCCCCAGCTGGGCGTCGGCTCGTCCTGCGGCGGCTGCTCCTCGTCGCCGTTGTGGCCCTGGCCCTGGCCGTACGGGGCGGGGTGGCGCGGGCGCCACTCCTGGTCGGGGGCGTCGGCCGGCGGCGGTGCGAAGGGATTGTCGCGGTCGGAGCCCGCGGAACCCGCGGAACCCGGTGCATCGGACTCCGAGGACGACGGCTTGCGCTCACGCGGCAGCAGCACCATCCCGGGGGCGGTGGCGGGCAGCAGGAGCAGGAGGGCCGCGCGGCGGCGTCGGTCCGTCATCTGGAGTGCGTCTTCCCCTTGTCTCGTCCGAACGCGGGCCATCGTGACCGGCGCCCGTTTACCACGAACTGCATGCAGTCTTACGCCTGACGCTACCTTCCGTGCCCGCCCCCGTCCCGCGGGGGCCGCTCGGTGTGCCGGTATCGTTGCTGACGGTCGGCGCCTTCGTAGGGTTCCCCGGATTTGCGGTACCCGCGGCCTTGTACGACCACACAAAGCACGCGAGATCGGAAAAGAGCCCCGCCGTGGCTTCCTCCCCACCCCCCGTCCAGCCCGACCTGCCCCCCACAGGGGAGACCCCCGTCGGCCGCCCGGCGCGCCTTGTCGTGCTCGTCTCCGGTTCCGGTACGAACCTCCAGGCGCTGCTCGACGCGATCGCCGAGCAGGGCCCGGAGGCGTACGGCGCCGAGATCGTGGCCGTCGGCGCCGACCGTGGCGCGATCGCGGGCCTGGAGCGCGCCGAGTCCGCGGGGATCGCGACCTTCGTCCACCGGGTCAAGGACTACGACAGCCGCGCGGACTGGGATGCGGCGCTCACCGAGGCGACCGCCGCGTACGAGCCCGATCTGGTGGTCTCGGCCGGCTTCATGAAGATCCTGGGCAAGGAGTTCCTCGCCCGCTTCGGCGGCCGCACCGTCAATACCCACCCGGCGCTGCTGCCGAGCTTTCCCGGTGCCCATGGCGTGCGCGATGCGCTCGCGTACGGCGCGAAGGTCACCGGATGCACCGTCCACTTCGTCGACGACGGTGTCGACACCGGCCCGATCATCGCCCAGGGCGTGGTCGAGGTCCGGGACGAGGACGATGAATCCGCGCTGCATGAGCGCATCAAGGAAGTCGAGCGATCGCTGCTCGTCGAGGTCGTGGGGCGTCTGGCCCGGCACGGCTACCGCATTGAGGGACGAAAGGTACGTATCTCGTGACCGCCACCGAAGGCACCCAGCGGCCCATCCGCCGCGCACTGGTCAGCGTCTATGACAAGTCCGGGCTGGAAGAGCTGGCGCAGGGCCTGCACGCGGCGGGCGTCCAGCTCGTCTCGACCGGATCGACGGCCGCGAAGATCGCCGCCGCCGGGGTGCCGGTCACCAAGGTCGAGGAGCTCACCGGCTTCCCGGAGTGCCTCGACGGCCGGGTCAAGACCCTGCACCCCAAGGTGCACGCCGGCATCCTCGCCGACCTGCGGCTGGCCGACCACCGGCAGCAGCTGGCCGACCTCGGCGTGGAGCCGTTCGACCTCGTCGTCGTGAACCTGTACCCGTTCAAGGAGACCGTCGCCTCGGGTGCCACTCCCGACGAGTGCGTCGAGCAGATCGACATCGGCGGTCCGTCGATGGTCCGCGCCGCCGCCAAGAACCACCCTTCCGTCGCGGTCGTCACGGACCCGGGCGCGTACGCCGCGGTCCTCCAGGCGGTCAAGGAGGGCGGCTTCACGCTGGGGCTGCGCAAGCGGTTCGCCGCGGCGGCGTTCCGGCACACCGCCGCATACGACGTCGCCGTGGCCTCCTGGTTCGCCGAGGACTACGCAGCCGCCGACGAGTCGGGTCTCCCCGAGTTCCTCGGCGCCACCTACGAGCGCAAGAACGTCCTGCGCTACGGCGAGAACCCGCACCAGGGCGCCGCGCTGTACGTCAACGGCGAGGGCGGCCTCGCCGAGGCCGAGCAGTTGCACGGCAAGGAGATGTCGTACAACAACTACACGGACACCGACGCCGCGCGCCGGGCCGCGTACGACCACACCGAGCCCTGCGTCGCGATCATCAAGCACGCCAACCCCTGCGGTATCGCGGTCGGCGCGGATGTCGCCGAGGCGCACCGCAAGGCGCACGCCTGCGACTCGCTGTCCGCGTTCGGCGGCGTGATCGCTGTCAACTGCCCGGTCTCCGTGGCGATGGCCGAGCAGGTCGCCGAGATCTTCACCGAGGTCATCGTGGCCCCCGGCTACGAGGACGGCGCGGTCGAGATCCTCGCCCGCAAGAAGAACATCCGCGTGCTGAGCTGCCCCGACGCGCCGTCGAACCCGGTGGAGGTCAAGCCCGTTGACGGCGGCGCCCTCCTTCAGGTCACCGACCGGCTGCAGGCCGAGGGCGACGACCCGGCGAACTGGACGCTGGCCAGCGGCGCGGCGCTGCCCGCCGACGAGCTGGCCGAGCTGGCCTTCGCCTGGCGGGCCTGCCGCGCGGTGAAGTCCAATGCGATCCTGCTCGCCAAGGACGGTGCCACGGTCGGTGTCGGCATGGGCCAGGTCAACCGTGTGGACTCGGCGAAGCTGGCCGTGCAGCGGGCCGGCGAGGAGCGGGCGCGCGGCTCGTACGCCGCCTCCGACGCCTTCTTCCCGTTCCCCGACGGCTTCGAGGTGCTGGCCGAGGCCGGCGTCAAGGCCGTGGTCCAGCCGGGCGGTTCGGTCCGCGACGAGCTGGTCGTCGAGGCCGCCAAGAAGGCCGGCGTGACGATGTACTTCACCGGGACCCGGCACTTCTTCCACTGAGCGGCCACCGCTTGAGGAGAGCGCGAGGCCCGCACCGGGTGTGTTCGGTGCGGGCCTTCGTGGTGGGGGACGCTCGCGGTGTCAGTAACGCGGTCGGCTGAACCAGGCGTTGCCGTCGTCCTTGGCGACGAAGACCAGCACCAGGATGCCCAGGACCGTGTGGACCAGGCCCACGGGGAAGCTGAACAGGCTCATCATGATGGTAGCGACGCCGAAGATGATGGTGCCGACACGGACGCCGCCGCCGCCGTTGGCGAACTGCACGGCCAGCGTGATCGCGGCCGCGGTGAAGATCACGATGAGCACGATCACCGCGATCAGCAGGCCCTTGCCGATGTTCATCGCGAGGATGTCGTCGTCACCGGCGTACGACGACGTTTCGTGCGCGGCCCTGGTGACGCCGCCCAGCCCCATCACGGCGAGGACCAGGCCGACGAGGTTCAGGCCGGCGAGCACGAACAGCATCACCCGAGCGGCCTTGACCCCGCCGGGCATCATCGTCGGGTACTGCGGCTGCATGACGGGCATCCCACCGCCCGGGTACGGGCCGTACGGCGACGGCTGCTGCGGCTGCTGGGGATAGCCGTAACCGGGCTGCTGGCCCGGCGGCGGACCGTAGGGGTTCTGGTTGGGATAGCTCACGAGCGGTGTCCTTCAAGCTTCTTGAGCGGATATCAGTGGTGTAAGGGGACGGTAGGCCACCAGGGTTCCGTCGTGATCCGCGGGTGGGGACCCGCTGCTCGTACAGCGCCGCGAAGGCCCCGATCGCGCTGTTGCGAGGGGGCCTTCGAGGAGTGGTGCACATCGGGCCGGCCCATTGCCGGCAGGCCCGTGAGCGACTTACTGGGTCTTGACGACCACCGTGCCGACGATCTTGTCGGCGAACGTCTGCGACTTGTCGTCCCACAGCGGCCACAGGTAACCGATGTCACACGCGAGCGAGTCGAGGAAGTGGCAGATCTTGCGGACGAAGGCCATACCGAAGCCGAGCGGCTGACCGGTCGTCTCCTTGACCAGCTTGATCTTCATCGCCTTCTTGCCCGGGCTCTGGCCCGTGCTGCCTTCCTTGGCGATGACGAAGAGGCCGCCGGCCAGGGCGATCAGGGCGGCGAGCACGATCATGATGATGGAGCCGACCGGCGTGGCGCTCTCCGCGGCCGTGTTGTAGGCGTCGCTGATGCACTGGATGTCGCCGGGCGGGCAGGACGAGGCGTTCTCGCTCGCCGACGACGCCGAGCTGGCCGCCATGACCCCGGCGACGATGTACAGGACGCCCGGGACCGCACCCACGATCAGGCCGTCGATGAGGTAAGCGCCCACGCGCGAGCCCCAGCTCGCGTAGCCCATCGGCATCCCCGGCATACCGGGCTGGCCGTAGGGAGCCCCCTGCTGCGGGTAGCCGCCGTAGGGCTGCTGCGGCGGGACGGCCTGCTGCTGCGGGTAGCCGTACGGCTGCTGCGGGGCCTGCTGGGGGTAGCCGTAGCCCGGCTGACCGCCCTGCGGGGGCACCGGGGGCTGCTGACCGTACGGCGCCTGCGGCTGCTGCTGGCCGTACGGGTTGTTCGGGTCGCCAAAGCTCATCTGCTGTTTTCCTCCGTTGGGTCAGTGGGGGACGACGCGGCGTGACTCGGAGGAAAAACAGGTTGTTTCACTGGCCCGCCCCCGACGATGCCTGCGGCACTGCGCGTTAATCCTTCTAGTTGCGCATTCACTCTGTCCAGTCAAGGTTGCTAGCTGTTGTCCAAGTGCAATGATCAATTCCGGCCAACGACGCCTTCGCGACGCCCCGCGCGCCCTGATTGGAACGTGGCCCCCCTCATCCGGGAGGATGGAGGCATGACTGCCCAGATTCTGGATGGCAAGGCCACCGCAGCCGCTATCAAGTCCGAGCTCGCCACCCGCGTCGAGGCGCTGAAGGCCAAGGGCGTGCAGCCTGGCCTCGGCACCCTCCTGGTCGGCGACGACCCGGGCAGCCGTTGGTACGTCAACGGCAAGCACCGCGACTGCGCCCAGGTCGGCATCGCCTCGATCCAGCGCGAACTGCCGGAAACCGCCACCCAGGAGGAGATCGAGGCGGTCGTACGGGAGCTGAACGAGGACCCGGCCTGCACCGGCTACATCGTCCAACTCCCGCTCCCCAAGGGCATCGACGCCAACCGCGTCCTGGAGCTGATGGATCCGGCCAAGGACGCCGACGGGCTGCACCCGATGAGCCTGGGCCGGCTGGTGCTCGGCATCGAGGGCCCGCTGCCCTGCACCCCGTACGGCATCGTCCAGCTGCTGCGGCGGCACGAGGTCGAGATCAAGGGCGCGCATGTGGTGGTCGTCGGCCGCGGCATCACCATCGGCCGCCCGATGCCGCTGGTGCTGACCCGTAAGTCGGAGAACGCCACGGTGACCCAGTGCCACACCGGCACCCGCGATCTGTCCGCGCATCTCAAGCAGGCCGACATCATCGTCGCCGCGGCCGGTGTGCCGCACATCATCAAGCCCGAGGACGTCAAGCCCGGCGCGGCCGTCCTGGACGTCGGCGTCAGCCGCGACGAGGCCGGCAAGATCGTCGGCGATGTGCACCCCGGCGTCGCCGAGGTCGCCGGCTGGGTCGCCCCCAACCCGGGCGGTGTCGGCCCGATGACCCGCGCCCAGCTGCTGGTCAATGTCGTCGAGGCCGCCGAGCGCGCGGCCGGCTGAGCGCGCGGGAACCTGAGACCCTTGTCTTTGACAGACGGATCCGGACACCGGAAGGGACTGCCAGCCATGGGTGCCGAAGCGCATTCGGACGGGGCCTCCGAGCCGCAGCGCACCTCGCGCCGCTTCCCGACACTGACCCGCGACACCGCCCGCCCGGAAGGCGGCGGGCGGGCCGCCTCGGGCGGCTATCCCGCGCCCGCCCGGCAGTGGCCGCTGCTCGCCGTCATGGGCGGCGTCGCGGCCGGGCTGCTGCTCGTGGCGCTCGACGCGTTCCGCATCGGGACGCTGGTGATCGGGCTCTCCCTGCTGGCGGGCGCGGCGCTGCGGTGGGCGCTGCCGTCGGTGGGGATGCTCGCCGTGCGCTCCCGCTTCACCGATATGGCGACGTACGGGCTGCTGGGCTTTGTGATCGTGATGCTGGCGCTGATGGTGCAGCCCAAGCCGTGGATCCACATCCCGTTCCTGGACGACATCGTCCACTTCACCGTGCGCTGAGTCACCGACGGCGTCGGTGTGAAATGTGCCACGACCACGCCGGACGGCGGCACGGCAAAGACGGCGGCCCGTCCTCTCCCCCGGGGAGGACGGGCCGCCGCTGTGTGACCGAGCGCCCTACGACAGCGGGGAGTTGAAGGCGCCGCCGTAGTGCTTGAGGTCGCGGTTGTTCCGCGCGACCTTCTACGCGGGGGCGGCGGTCGCGACGGCCGGGGCCCGTGCCAGGCCTCCGAGCCGCCGGGGCGCGGGCCGTGTGCATACCCGTGCGCCATCCTGGCCAGTTCTTATCGGGATACATACGGAAGTCGTAGGAGCTCCGGCGGAAATGTCACACTGCTGGGTGCGCGGGGCGCGCGCGGATGTGCAACGCACGGCCGAGTGCTCCTGTGCACCCGTTGGAAGGGAACTGTCGTCCGGCCAGGGGCATCCCTGTGGGTAGCAAGTAGGGCGGGCCGGGGGGAGCCGCCGCTGTCGTGGGTGAGTGGGGATAGGGGGAGGCAATGCCTCGCTGGAAGGCGCTTCCGGAGGAACTGGATCCGCAGGTGCGGGAGTTCGCCGGCCAGCTGCGCAGGCTCGTGGACCGCAACGGACTGAGTGTCGCCACCGTCGCGGACCGTACGGGCTACAGCAAGACGTCGTGGGAGCGCTATTTCAACGGCCGGCTGCTGCCGCCCCAGCGCGCCGTGATCGCGCTCGCCGAGGCCACCGGGACGCACCCCGGCCATCTCACCACGCTGTGGGAGCTGGCCGAACGCGCCTGGAGCCGGTCGGAGATGCGGCACGACGTCACCATGGAGGCGATACGGGTGGCCCAGGCGCGGGCCGCTCTGGGGGAGTTCGACACGGAGCCGGCGGAGGCGCAGCCGTCCGCGAAGCCTGCGAAGGCCGCCAGGGCCGCGCGGTCCGCGGACTCCGCCAAGGACGCGCCGTCCACGCAGGCCGCCGGGGCCGCGCAGTCCGTACGGGTCGCGGAGCCGCAGCCGATTCCGCCGGTGCCGCACCAGAGGAGCGGGGAACTGCCGTCGCCGGCGGACTTTCCCGATTGGGCGCAGACCGCGGCACAGCCCCCGGCCACGGCTGTGGCTCCCTCCCCGGCGGCCGCGCCTGCCGCAGGTGACGAGGGCCGGCGCGCCCGCCGGAGCCGGGCGGTCATGCTCACCGTCGGCGCGGCCGGCGCGCTGCTGGTGGCCGTCGCCGCCGTACTGCTGCTGAATCCGGACACCGATGCCGGCAAGAAGACCGCCGCGCCCGCGCCGGCGGCCGCACCGAGCAAGCAGCCGGTGCTGCCCGCCGGGGTGCGCTGCGCCGGCGCCGGCTGTGTGGGGAAGGACCCGGAGGCGATGGGGTGCGGCGGGCCGCGCGCCGTCAGCCCGTCGCGCGGTCTGGCGGGCGGTGCGGTGATAGAGGTCCGCTACAGCTCCCTCTGCCATACGGCCTGGGCCCGGATCAGCGGCGCGGCGCCGGGCGACCAGGCCACCATCAGCGCGGGCGGGCACAGTGCCACGGCGCGGGTCGAGCGGAACGGCACCGCGTACACCGCGATGGTCGAGGTGGCGGGGGACCCTGCGAAGGTCGCGGCCTGCGGGACGACCATGGCGGGCGTGAAGGGCTGCGCCCGGCCGGTGCCGGCAACCGCTGCCGGTCCGGGCACGCCCACCGGCCCGGGCACGCCCACCGGCCCCGGTACGCCCACCGGTCCGGCCGCGGGGGCGGCCCGTTAGCGCACGGGCCGATGAGCCGGCGCCCGCCCGGCGCGCACCGCTGGCCGGGAATCGCCGTCCGGGGAAGTCGTCCGAAATACAGGGGGCATGCCCGCCGGGATCCCGGGCATGCGACCGATATCCCCCCACGGGTGTGGCACAACTCGGCGGCCGCCCGCGCTCCCCTTCCTTGAGCGGGCGGCCGCCGCACCCCGTACGGCGTGGAGACCGCCGTACGGACGCCCCGAAGCACCCGGTGAGGTGTTCCACACCGGCCCGTCGCTTGCTGTGGGCGGGGGTCCGATAGCCTGACGGCCGGGTCTCTCGATACCAAGAGACCTCGATAGCTGGGCAGGGACACCCACCGCCACCCATGGTGGTCCAGGGGCTTGCCCCCGGAAAAACACCGCGCAGGAGATCGCCATGACCCGCACTCCCGTCAATGTCACCGTCACCGGCGCAGCCGGCCAGATCGGTTACGCACTCCTCTTCCGCATCGCTTCCGGTCATCTGCTCGGCGCGGACGTGCCGGTCAAGCTGCGCCTCCTGGAGATCCCGCAGGGTCTGAAGGCCGCCGAGGGCACCGCCATGGAGCTCGACGACTGCGCCTTCCCGCTGCTCCAGGGCATCGACATCTCGGACGACCCGAACGTGGCCTTCGACGGCGCGAACGTCGCCCTGCTCGTCGGCGCCCGCCCCCGTACGAAGGGCATGGAGCGCGGCGACCTGCTGGAGGCCAACGGCGGCATCTTCAAGCCGCAGGGCAAGGCCATCAACGACCACGCCGCGGACGACATCAAGGTCCTGGTCGTCGGCAACCCCGCCAACACCAACGCGCTGATCGCCCAGGCCGCCGCGCCGGACGTACCCCGTGAGCGCTTCACCGCGATGACCCGTCTGGACCACAACCGCGCCATCTCGCAGCTCGCGCAGAAGACCGGCACCCCGGTCTCCGAGATCCGCAAGCTGACGATCTGGGGCAACCACTCCGCCACTCAGTACCCGGACATCTTCCACGCCGAGGTCGCCGGCAAGAACGCCGCCGAGGTCGTGGGCGACCAGAAGTGGCTGGCCGACACCTTCATCCCGACCGTCGCCAAGCGCGGTGCGGCGATCATCGAGGCCCGTGGCGCGTCCTCCGCCGCCTCGGCCGCCAACGCCGCCATCGACCACGTCCACACCTGGGTCAACGGCACCGCCGACGGCGACTGGACCTCGATGGGTATCCCCTCGGACGGCTCCTACGGCGTCCCGGAGGGCCTGATCTCCTCCTTCCCCGTCACCACCAAGGACGGCAAGTACGAGATCGTCCAGGGCCTGGAGATCAACGACTTCTCCCGCGAGCGCATCAACGCGTCCGTGAAGGAGCTGGAGGAGGAGCGCGAGGCCGTCCGCGGTCTCGGCCTCCTCGGCTGAGCCACCGCCGCGGCCGCCCACCACGGGCGGCACCGCAACCATCCCGAGCCCGCACGGTCCACAACGGCCGTGCGGGCTCGGCTGTTTCACCGCTTCGCCTGAATCCTGTGTAATCGCGCTGACACGGAGTGTCGTTCTCCCCTATGCTGCGGCTTCCGAGCAGCGGCCGTTTGCCGGCGCCTCGTGCCCGCGCAACCGGACCGCAGCGGTGGCTTGTTGTGTCTTGGGGGAGACCGGTGACGCAGACAAACGTGCCCGAGCAGCCCGGCGAACCCGACGAGCCTTCGGGGTTGGCGCCGGCCGGACCGGGCACCGCCCCGGCTCCGCCACCGTTCCCCGTGACTCCGCCGGGCGCCAGCGAGGCCACCCGGCTGCTGTGCGCCGGCACCTACATGGACGACGAGTTCCGTGACGCGGTCATCGACGAGCTGTACGTCCATGAAGAACGGTTCGCCGCGCCTTCCCTGGGCATCGACGCGGCCCGGGTCCTCGCCCACGCGCTGCGCGCCCGGCGTCTCCAACTGGCCTGGGCGGCGACGATCCTGCTGCTGTGGATCGTGGCCGTCCCGTTGTCCTCGGGCCTCGCGTTGTTCTACCTCTTCCCCGTCGTGCTGATGGCCCTCGCCCGAGCCATCCGCCGGGCGCCGATTCCCCGGTGGATCGCGCGGTTCCTCTCCTTCGTGCTGCGCTGGTACGGCCGGCTGACGCTGACCTTTTTCCTCCTGGTGCTGGTCATCAAGGTGGGCGGCGGCAATGGGCCGGCGAACGTATTCGTCTTCCCGACGGCGCTGCTGCGCTACGTGACAGGTGACGGACCGGACAACGGCTCCTTCGGCGACAGCGGGTGGCAGGGCGGCCCACAGATCGGCAGCCTGGACACCTCGTCCCTGGGCGGCAGCTACGAGACCTCCCTCCTCGTGCAGGCCTGGGTCACCCTCGTGCTGCCGCTGCTGGTGGCCGTGGTGGTCGCGCTGCAACGTGGGCAGTTCGCCAGGGTGCTCGCGAGTGAACTGTCCAAGGCGCGCTTCCCCGACGTCATGTCCGACCCCGCGGAGCGCGCCGAAGGCATCCGCTTCCACCGGCTGCGGGGCCGGGTACGCATCGAGCAGCACGGGCCGTTGGTGATGTACCGGGCCGCCGATCCGTTCTGCGGTGCCGGTAGCCCGTACAAGACCTGGTCGCTGTCCGTGGAGCTGCGGCCCCGCGCGGACCGCACGGCCGCGCCGCTGGACAACAGCGCCATCCTGCGACGCATCGTCCCGCTGGTGGCGGCGCTGCGGGTGCCGTCTCCGCACGGTTCACCGCAGTCGGCGGCCGCGGTGCGCGACCGGCTGCGCGGGCTGGAGATCGACGAATGTGTCTTCCTCCCGGCCGAGGGGCTGCGATCCCGCGAGGCGGCGCCGTATGCGCCGGACGCCTTCGAGGTGCACCGGGCCGGCGCGGTGGAGGAGGGCGGGGAGACCCGGCGGCACTTCCTGCGCATCCGGGTCGGCGGCTGGAGCGAGGGCATCGTGACCACGGTCTTCGTGCGGGTGCACACCCAGGGCGGGATGCTGATGCTGGAGGTCGCGCCGCATGTGCTGTGGCCGCTGCGGCAGGACTTCCAGGACGCCGACCGGCTCGCCCATCTGCACCGCTACCTCAACCCGTTCGGCAAGGCCGTGTGGGCGCTGAACCGCACACCGAGTTCCGCGGGACGCGCGGTGGTCACGCTGCTGCGCGGTCTGCTGCCGGTGTGGCACCTGGGCACCGGAGGGTACGGAGCGTCGCTGCCCGACGGCCCCGGAGCCTCCGTGCGCGAGCTCGGTTCGTCCGATGACGCATCCCTCTTCCAGGACATGGACGTCGCCCGCTATCTGACGACCATTCAGCAGCGGGTGGCGGCGGGCGTGACCACCGCACTGCGCGAAGCCGGCTACCAGACCGACGAGTTCGAGCAGCGGGTCATCCACGTCGCCAACGGCGGCGTCTACGTCGAGTCCGCTCAGGGGGCGGTCGGCATCGGCGACAACAACACCATCACCAACAACCAGGGCGGCACCGCGCCGGGCGAAGGGAACAATCGTGGCAACAGCTGACGAACGCGGCAGCGGCAACCACATCGGCAGTGTGCGGGGTGCGTTCGCCATCGGCAACAACAACACGGTGACGAACTACGAAGGCACCGGCACCCCCGCGGCGGACCCGGCGCAGGCGGAGCTGCTGCGTGCCGTCCGCGCACTGCGTGGCGAACTGGCCGTCGTGGTGGAGAACCCGCAGACCCTGGCGCTGCGCACCGAACTGGCCGACACCGAGACGGAGATCGCCGACACCGGGGCGGCCGGCCCCGGCCGGCTGGCCCGGCTGCGGGCCGCGCTGGCCGACGCCGGTGCCGTCGTGGGTCTGCTGGCATCCGGGGCGGCCGTCGGTGAGGCGGTCGCCGCGCTGGTGGGAGGGTGACGATGACGGGTGGTAGCAGTGGCCGCTGGAACGACGAGACCCAGAGCTGGGAGGACGGTACGCCGCCGCCCGCTCCCTATACGGGGCCGATGCCGCCCCGGCCGGCGTTCGCACCCGCCACGGGCGCACCCACGGGCACGGAACCGGGCACACCTACGGGCACACCTACGGGCATACCTACGGGCATACCTACGGGCGTGCCTCCGGGCACGGCCGGCCCCGGCCCGTACCCCGACCAGTACCCCGGCCCGCACCCCAGCCCGTACCCCGCACCGGATCCGCTCCTCACCCCGGCACCCGGGCCCGGGCCCGTACCCGGCACCCGTCGCCGTACCGCCCTCGTCGCCGGTGCGGCCGTGGCCGTGATCGCGGCGGCCTGTGGTGGCGGCTATCTGCTGTGGGGCCACCACGGCGATGCCTCGGCCGCCGCCCGCCCACCCTCCGGCACCCGGGCCTCCGCCGCGGCCACCACGGACGCCACCCCGCCCACCGGCGGAACCGGCGACTCCACCCACGCCACGGACGGCACCGCGACCGCCCCCTCCGCCACCGAACTCCCCGACGGCTATCGCCTCGTCCACGACGTCAAGGGCTTCACCATCGCCGTGCCGAGCGACTGGCAGCGCAGTGAGCGCGAGACCGGGGTGTTCTACACCGCGCCGGACGACCGCGGACTGGTGCAGATCTTCGAGATCAGCGAACCGGACACCACCCCGCGCCAGGCCCTGGAGAAGGCGTCACAGGGGCTGTCCGGCAACCCCGGATACCAGAAGATCAGCCTCGAACCGCTGTCCGGTCCGGCTCCCGGGAAGGACGCCACCCAGCTGGTCTACGCCTATGACAGTGACCGCGTCGGCGAACGCGTCAAGGTCGTCGACTGTGCCTTCACCGTCGACGACGGGCGCCAGTTCGCCGTACTCGTCCTGGGCACCGAGGCCGACTGGCCGAAGCAGGAACGGACCCAGCAGATCGCGCTGCGGGCCTTCGCCCCCACGGGCTGAGGCCCGCACGGGGCGGGCCGCGGCGCGGCCGCTACCCGGGCAGCTCCGTACGCTCCCACCACTCGTAGACGGGAAGCGGGCCCTCGGGGGTGTCCTCCTGCCGGTCGGTGGCCCGGAAGTGTTCATAGCCGGCGCGGAACGGGATCTTCAGCTCGGTCGTCCCGGGAGGATCGATCGGCACGATCCGCTCGGGGAACTCCTCGGGGCCACCCTCCAGCACTGCCTTCGCCGCTGTATCAGCCATGCCTGCATTGTCTTCCGGACCGCCGCCCACGGCTCCTCCTGTTCGGCAGTGCGGGTGACACCGCGAAGACCTGGGCCAAGGTCTGCTCCTGGGGTCAGTCCCGGGGGAAGTCGTCGGTGGAGATGGTGATGCCGACCACCGTGTCGGTGAGATCGATCGGCTGGCCGTACACGAGCGTGACGTCGTCCTTGTAGTTGCCGTCCTGCGGGCGTGTGAAGACGCGGCAACGGCCGATGTAGGGGTCGGCGATCACGTAGACCGGTACCTCGGCGGCGGCGTAGACAGCCTTCTTCGGGCCGTAGTCGTTGGCTGCGGTGCCTTCGGAGATGACTTCGGCGACGAAATCGATGTCCTGGTAGCGCCAGCGGCCCTTCTCGGTTTTGGCGTAATCCTCGGCCATGGCCACCACATCGGAGGCGAATCCGTTCAGACGGCCGGGAAAGTCGATGCGGACGTCGGACAACACGCGCTTCTTCGGATACCGCGTACGCAGATGTTCGACGATATCCAAGATCGTCTCCCAGTGCGTGGCTCGCTGCGGCGACATGTGGACGGCCCCCCCGACGATCTCGAACTTGTAGCCCTCGGGGACGGACTGCTCCAGCCGCTCGAACAATTCGTCCAAGGTCGGCTCATTGGGCTCGGCCATCTCAATCCTGTCGGTTCGCTCAAGGCTGATGGTCATCGTGCCGCTCCTCCCCGCCGCCTCGCGCCTGCGGGCAGCCGCACGGTTCAACGATACGAATGTACGAACGGTCACGCGTCGTATGTGTGGGTTACGCGTTCGGCTCTTCCTGCCCCTCCTGCAGCTCCTTCACCGATGAGATGTCGACCGTATCGCCGGGGGCGGGTGTCTTGGCGGAGACCGGGGTGTCGTAGTTGCTCAGGAGGATGGTGCCGGTCTCGTGGTCGACCTCGGCGGTGAGTTTGCGGGGGTAGTGCTTGCCGTTGATGGCCACGTAGACGGTCTGGACGGCGCCGTTGGCCTTCTTGACGACGGGGAGGACCGGGGTGCCTTCGAGGGTGGTGGGCCGGCCCTTGGTGAGGGTGGCGGTTGCGGTGGGTGACGGGGTGCGGGAGGGGGACGGGGTGGCGGAGGAGGACTTGCCGTGGCTCGTGGCCGACTTCTGGAAGGCCTTGAGGTCGCAGGCGTCGGCCAGGCTCTGGAGGATGGCGTCGCCCTTGGTGGTGCCGTGCAGGTAGGTGTCCTTGTATTTGTCGGCGGCCGTGGTGCCCTCACTGCCGGGCAGCTGGCTCTTCCAGAAGGTCGCGTCCGGCTTCAGCCAGACCTGGGTGCCGCGCTTGATGATCTCGATGCGGCCGAGCGGGCCCTTGCTGATGGTGCCGGCACAGTTGCCGGCCCGGTCGAGGGTGAGATCGAGCTGGGTGGGCTCCCCGGTGGTCCGGGTGCGCAGTCGCAGGGATTGCGCGGCGAGGAGTTCGTGGAGCGCGGTGTCGGCGATCTGCTGGGCCGATTTACCCGCGAGGTCGCCCTCGCCGTCGGGGTCGTCGGCCGCCGCCACGGCGCCCGTAGAGGCGGCCCCGGCAAGCAGGGCCGCGCCGCAGCTCAGGGCTACGGCGGCGGTGGCGGCACGGCGTCTGCTGGTCATCTCGGCACCTCCGGTGCGGAGGGGACGTACAGCGATGGACATACAGCTATTCAGGGTACGTACCGGGACATCCGGTCGCACATTGAGTGAGTCGGGTCACTTTCCATGAATGTTTGGGCATAGGTACGGCGCTTCCGGGGAGGGCTCCCTGTTGCTGGTGACGCCAGTGGTTGCACCAGTGGGAACAACTCGGTAACCGGAAGGCAGAACGACGTGTCGTCAATCGAGACCATTCACGTAGACGGGGTGTGGCTCCCCGCCGCATCCGGCGCCACGCGGGAGGTCCTCGACCCCGCCGACGCGACGACGCTCCAGGTGGTGTCCGAGGGCGGCACCGAGGACACCGACGCGGCCGTCGCCGCGGCCAAGCGGGCCTTCGACGGCGGCGCCGGCGCCTGGCCCCGTACGGCCGTCGCCGAGCGCTCCGCGCTGCTGCGCCGGGTCGCCGACCTGCTCCAGCGCGACCGCGAGGAGATCGCGCTCATCGAGAGCCGGGACACCGGCAAGACGCTGGAGGAGGGCCGGGTCGACGTCGACGACGTCACCAACGCCTTCCGGTACTTCGCCGATGTGGTGATGAACGAGAGCGGCGGCCGGGTCGTCGACGCCGGTTCGCCGGATGTGCACAGCGTGGTCGTGCATGAGCCGGTCGGTGTCTGTGCGCTCATCACGCCGTGGAACTACCCGTTGCTGCAAGCCAGTTGGAAGATCGCACCGGCCCTCGCGGCCGGCAACACTTTTGTGATCAAGCCCAGCGAGGTCACCCCACTGTCGACCGTGCACCTGATCAAGCTGCTGGTCGAGGCCGGGCTGCCGGCCGGTGTCGCCAACATCGTCACCGGCGCGGGCGTGCCGGTGGGCCAGCGGCTGGCCGAGCACCCGGATGTGGATCTGTTCTCCTTCACGGGCGGCCTCGTCAGCGGTACGAAGGCGGGCGCGGCGGCGGTCTCCGGCGCCAAGAAGATCGCGCTGGAGCTGGGCGGCAAGAACCCCAACGTCGTCTTCGCCGACGCCTGCGCCACCGAGGAAGGGTTCGACACCGCCGTCGACCAGGCCCTCAACGCCGCGTTCATCCACAGCGGGCAGGTCTGCTCGGCCGGCGCCCGGCTGATCATCGAGGAGTCGGTGCGCGACCGCTTCGTCTCCGAACTCGCCCGCCGCGCCGAGAAGATCAAGCTCGGCCGGGGCACCGAGGACGGCGTGGAGTGCGGTCCGCTGGTCTCGCAGCAGCAGCTCGACAAGGTCGAGGCGTATGTCGCCTCCGCGCTGGCCGAGGGTGCCCAGCTGCGGTGCGGCGGCGCCCGCCCCAAGCCCTCCGATGTGCGGCCGGCCACCGGTTACTTCTACCCGCCGACCGTGCTGGACGGCTGCCACCGCGAGATGAAGGTCGTCAGGGAAGAGACCTTCGGCCCGATTCTGACGGTGGAGACCTTCGCCACAGAGGACGAGGCCGTCGCGCTCGCCAACGACACCGAGTACGGCCTGGCCGGCGCCGTGTTCTCCGCCGACACCGCGCGCGCCCGCCGGGTCGCCGCCCGGCTGCGGCACGGCACGGTCTGGATCAACGACTACCACCCGTACCTCCCGCAGGCGGAGTGGGGCGGCTTCGGCAAATCCGGCATCGGACGTGAATTGGGTCCCACAGGTCTGGACGAATACCGCGAAAGCAAGCACATTTACGAAAACCTCCGGCCGGAGCCGGTGCGCTGGTTCGCGGGCTGACACCCGACCCCGCTTCACACCACCCGCACCACGCGCTTTGCAGTAAGGAGCACCCCATGCCTGTGTACGACTATGTCGTTGTCGGCGGCGGCACCGCCGGTTCCGTCATCGCCTCCCGTCTCACCGAGGACCCGGACGTCACCGTCGCCGTCATCGAGGGCGGCCCCTCCGACCTCGACCGTGACGAGGTACTGACGCTGCGCCGCTGGCTCGGCCTGCTCGGCGGCGAGCTGGACTACGAGTACACGACCACCGAGCAGCCGCGCGGCAACTCGCACATCCTGCACAGCCGCGCCAAGGTGCTCGGCGGCTGCTCCTCGCACAACACCCTGATCTCCTTCAAGCCGCTGCCGTCCGACTGGGACGAGTGGGAGGCGGCGGGCGCGGCCGGCTGGGGCGCCAAGGAGATGGACCCGTACTTCGGCAAGCTGCGCAACAACATCGTGCGGGTGGCCAAGAAGGACCAGAACCAGATCGCCACCGACTGGATCGAGGCCACCAAGACCGCCCTGGGGGTCCCCGAGGTCGTCGGCTTCAACGACCGGCCCTTCGAGGAGGGCGTCGGCTTCTTCGACCTCTCCTACCACCCGGAGAACAACAAGCGCTCCTCCGCCTCCGTCGCCTACCTCCACCCGCACATGGAGGCCGGCGACCGCCCGAACCTCACGCTGATGCTGGAGACCTGGGCGCACAAGCTGGAGCTGGACGGCACCCGGGCGACGGGCGTACACGTCCGTACGAAGGACGGCGAGGAGATCTACGTCGAGGCCGCCCGCGAGGTGCTGGTGTGCGCCGGCGCGGTGGACACCCCGCGGCTGCTGATGCACTCCGGCATCGGTCCGAAGAAGGACCTGGAGGCGCTGGGACTGCCCTGCGTGCTCGACCTGCCGGGCGTCGGCGAGAACCTGATCGACCACCCCGAGTCGGTGATCGTCTGGGAGACCGACGGTCCGATCCCGGACAACTCCGCGATGGACTCCGACGCGGGCCTGTTCGTCAAGCGGGACCCGGAGCACAAGGGCCCCGACCTGATGTTCCACTTCTACCAGATCCCGTTCACCGACAACCCCGAGCGGCTGGGCTACGAGCGCCCCGAACACGGTGTGTCGATGACCCCGAACATCCCCAAGTCCCGCTCCCGCGGCCGCCTTTACCTCACCTCCGCGGACCCCGAGGTCAAGCCCGCTCTCGACTTCCGGTACTTCGAGTGCGACGAGAACGGGGTCGACTACGACGGCGACACCCTCGTCGACGGCATCAAGCTGGCCCGCAAGGTCGCGCAGGCCGAGCCGTTCGCCAAGTGGCTCAAGCGGGAGGTCTTCCCCGGGCCCGAGGTCACCGACGACGCGGAGATCAGCGAGCTGGTACGCAAGGCCGCGCACACCGTCTACCACCCGGCCGGCACCTGCAAGATGGGTGCCGCCGATGACCAACTGGCCGTTGTCGACCCCGAGTTGAAGATCCGCGGCCTGTCCGGCATCCGTATCGCCGACGCCTCCGTCTTCCCGACGATGCCGGCCGTCAACCCGATGCTGGGCGTGCTCATGGTGGGGGAGAAGTGCGCCGAACTGCTCCGTGAAGTCCCGACCCAAGGAGGTGATGCGTGATGGCTACGACCGCCGCCGGCGCATCCGAGATACCCAACGCCCGCAAAGCCGTGGACACCGCGGAGGACAGCCGCGAGGTCGTCTTCTCCGTCCGCCACCTCTGGAAGGTCTTCGGCCCCAAGGCCGACAAGATCCCCGACGACTCCTCGGTCACCGAGCTCAGCGCCCAGGAACTGCGCGAGCAGACCGGCTGCACCGCCGCCGTCCGCGATGTCTCCTTCGACGTCCACAAGGGCGAGGTCTTCGTCGTCATGGGCCTGTCCGGCTCCGGCAAGTCCACCCTCGTACGGTGTCTGACCCGGCTGATCGAGCCGACCAGCGGCGATCTGGAGATGGACGGCGAGGATGTGCGCGCCATGGACCGCGGCGCGCTGCGCGATCTGCGCCGCCGCCGCGCCGCCATGGTCTTCCAGCACTTCGGCCTGCTGCCGCACCGCACCGTCGTCGACAATGTCGCCTACGGCCTGGAGATCCAGGGCGTCGGCAAGAGCGAGCGCCGCGAGAAGGCCACCGAGATGGTGGACAAGGTGGGCCTGGCCGGGCTGGAGAAGCGCCGCCCCGGGCAGCTCTCCGGCGGTCAGCAGCAGCGCGTCGGGCTGGCCCGTGCACTCGCCGTCGACCCCGAAGTCCTGCTCTTCGACGAGCCGTTCAGCGCGCTCGACCCGCTCATCCGGCGCGATATGCAGGAAGAGGTCGTCCGCCTGCACCGCGAGGAGGGGCGGACCATGGTCTTCATCACCCACGACCTCGCCGAGGCGCTGCGGGTCGGCGACCGGATCGCCCTGATGCGCGACGGCCAGATCGTCCAGCTCGGCACCCCCGAGGAGATCGTCGGCTCGCCGGCCGACGACTATGTCCGCGACTTCGTCCGCGACGTACCGCGCGAGCAGGTGCTGACCGTACGCCGCGCGATGCGCCCGGCCGAGGACGGCGAGGCCGAGCAGGGCCCCGCGCTGGGCCCCGACACCCTCATCTCCGACGCCATCGAGGCGGTCGCCCGCTCCGGCGGCGCGGCCCGCGTCGTCGACGACGGCCGCTGCCTGGGCATCGTCGACCACGCCTGTCTGCTCAAGGTGGTTGCCCGGATCGACCAGCCGCAGCACGGTGAGGTGGCTGCCTGATGTACGCCGCCACCACCCGAAGCGGCGCCGTACGCGCCGTCGGCGCCAGAGCGCCCGCGGCCACGCCGCGGGCCCGGCTGCGCGCCGCCTGGCTGCGCCACTGGCGCGAGGCCCAGCGCTGCGCCGCGATGAATGTGCCCACCGGCACCGTGAAGCGGGGGCGCGCATGAGTGTTTTCGGTACGCCCCCGATCTCCCAGAGGTACCTCGACACCGCCAAGCCCGCCCCGGTGCAACTGCTGCTGCACCGCCGCGGCCTGGCCAAGCTCCTGCTGCTCGCCGTCGCCGCGGCGGTCATCGTCCCGCTGCTGCAGGCCAAGTACGGCGCCGCCTGGCCGTCGTCGCTGACCGTCGATGTCTCCGGCCCGCTCGGCAGGACCAGCGACTGGATCATCGACAACCGCGACAGCCACCCGTTGTTCGTCTACTTCCTCGGTCACCTCAGCAACGCCGTGGTGATCTCCGTACGCGGCGTCTATCTGCTGCTGCTCGCGCTCGGCTGGACCGGCGTGACGGCCGGCGTCACGCTGATCGCCTGGCGCGTCGCCGGTGTCCGCATCGCCGCGACCGCACTGATCTCCTTCGTGGTCAGCGGTCTGCTGGGCATGTGGGTCCCGACCATGCAGACGCTCGCCCTGATGGTCGTGGCGGTGGCCGCCTCGGTCCTCGTCGGCGCCCTGCTCGGCCTGGCCGCCGGTCTCTCGGACCGGCTGTTCCGGCTGCTGCGCCCGGTCCTGGACACCATGCAGGTCCTGCCCGCCTTCGCCTATCTCCTGCCCGTCGTGCTGGTCTTCGGCATCGGCGTACCGGCCGCGCTGCTGGCCACCGTGATCTACGCGGCTCCGCCGATGGCGCGGCTGACCGCGCTCGGCCTGCGCGGCGCGGACCCCGGTGTGCTGGAAGCGGTCGCCTCGCTCGGCGCCACCGGCCGGCAGCGGCTGCTGACCGCCCGGCTCCCGCTGGCCCGCAAGGAGCTGCTGCTCGGCGTCAACCAGACGATCATGATGGCGCTGTCCATGGTCGTGATCGCCTCGATGATCGGCGCGGCCGGCCTCGGTGACCGCGTCTACCAGGCGCTCGCCTCGGTGGACGTCGGCGCCGCACTCGCCGCCGCCGTCCCGATCGTGCTGCTGGCCATCGTCATGGACCGCACCACCGCGGCGGCCGGCGAACGGCTCGGCGCCGACACCCCCGCCACCGGCCCGAAGTGGCAGCGCGGCTGGCCGGTCTGGGCCGGGGTGGCCGCCGTCACGGCCGTACTGGCCCTCGTCGGCCGCCTGTCGGGCTCCCTGGTCTGGCCGGGCGCCTGGTCCCTGGACATCGCCCGCCCCGTCAACGACTTCAAGGAGTGGATGGTCGACCACCTCTACTCCGGCGTCCCCGTCGTGGGCGGCACCGCCGACTGGGCCGCGCACTTCACCGACTGGGTGCTCAACCCGCTGCGCGACGGCCTGACCGCGCTGCCCTGGTACGGCACGCTGCTCATCGTCGCCGCGCTGGCCTGGCTCATCGGCACCTGGCGCACCGCCCTGACCGCCGTCCTCGCGATGGCCGCCATCGGTGTGCTGGGCGTCTGGAAGCCGTCCATGAACACCCTCTCCCAGGTCCTCGCCGCCCTCGCGGTGACCCTGGTGATCGGCTTCGGCGTCGGCATCCTCGCCGCCGGCAGCAAGCGCTTCGAAGCGATCCTGCGGCCGGTCCTGGACGTCATGCAGACCATGCCGCAGTTCGTCTACCTCATCCCGGTGGTCGCGCTGTTCGCCGTGGGCCGCGCCCCGGCCGCCGCCGCGGCGGTCGTCTACGCGCTGCCGGCCGTCATCCGCATCACCACCCAGGGCCTGCGCCAGGTGGAGCCCGCGGCCGTGGAATCGGCCCGCTCGCTGGGCGCCACCCGCTGGCAGATCCTGCGCCAGGTGCAGCTTCCGCTCGCCCGGCCCGCTCTGCTACTGGCCGTCAACCAGGGCGTGGTCCTCGTCCTCGCCGTCGTCATCATCGGCGGTCTGGTCGGCGGCGGTGCCCTCGGCTACGACGTCGTCACCGGCCTCGCCACCGGAGACCTGGCCCTCGGCCTGGTCGCGGGTGTGGCGATCGTGTGCCTGGGCCTGATGCTCGACCGGGTCACCCAGCCCACCGAACGCCGTACGACGGGGAAGGGAGCCTGACCATGTCCCGTACGCGCACAAAAATCCTCGGGACGACCGTGCTCACCGGCACGGTGCTGCTCTCCCTTTCGCTCTCCGCCTGCGGCAAGGCGGACATGACCAAGCAGTCCTCGCCGTTCGCGGCGGCCAAGGGCTCCAAGTCCGTCACCCTTTCCGTACAGACCTGGGTCGGCGCCCAGTCCAATGTCGCGGTCGCCAAGTACCTGCTCGAACACAAGCTGGGCTACCACGTCGACACCGTCCAGGTGGACGAGATCCCTGCCTGGGACGCCCTCAGCCAGGGCCGGGTCGACGCGATCCTGGAGGACTGGGGCCACCCCGACCAGGAACAGCGCTACGTCAAGGACAAGAAGACGATCACCGCGGGTGGCGGCAACGGCGTCACCGGCCACATCGGCTGGTACGTCCCCAAGTACTGGGCCGACAAGCACCCCGAGGTCACCAACTGGAAGAACCTCAACAAGTTCGCCAAGCAGCTGCGCACCTCGGAAAGCGGCAACAAGGGCCAGCTGATGGACGGTTCGCCGTCCTATGTCACCAACGACAAGGCGCTGGTGAAGAATCTCGGCCTGGACTACGAGGTCGTCTTCGCCGGCTCCGAGGCGGCCCAGATCACCCAGATCCAGCAGTTCGCCAAGGCGAAAAAGCCCTTCCTGACGTATTGGTACGAGCCCCAGTGGCTCTTCAACCAGGTGCCGATGGTGGAGGTCGCACTCCCCAAGTACACCGACGCCTGCGCGGAAAAGGGCACCAAGGATCCGCAGTCCATCGACTGCGCCTATCCCACCACCCCCCTGCAGAAGTACTTCAACACGGACTTCGCCAAGAGCGGCAGCAGCGCCGCGGCGTTCCTGAAGAACTTCAAGTGGACCAAGGACGACCAGAACGAGGTCTCCGAATCCATTGCCTCGGGCGGCCTGTCGGCCGATGAGGCGGCCAAGAAGTGGGCGGACAAGCACCCGGACGTCTGGAAGAGCTGGCTGCCCAAGAAGTAGCCCACGCGAGAGCAGCCGCGGGCAGTCGCACAACAGGTACGTGCGACTGCCCGCTGCCGCGCCTGGGCGTCGGCCTCCGGCTGGTGCATCGCCCTCGCTCGTTCGGGTGGCGGGCGACGAACAGGGGCAGCGCGCGGGGGCGGACACCGCAGGCTATGACGCGCCACCGACGAAAGGTCCGGCCCGTCATGCCCCTGCCGCCGACATGCCCCACTCCCGAGTGCGACGACCGGCTGTGGAAGGACACCACGAACACCAACACCGACTGGGACAACTGGCGTTGGTGGTGCCAGCGCTGCGACAAGCAGTGGTATCCCACCGCGGACCAGATCGCGGAGTTCCGTTACGGGGCATCGGGAGCACCGGACAATGCCGTCTACCGCGACCCCAGGGTGGCGGCCCGGCGATAGGACGCTCGGCAAGGGCAGTCCCGGGTGAGCGGACGGCCGGGGCCGGTAGACGAAGGTCAGCCGAAGGAGGCTGACCACTTTCCGCGCGAGAAATGGCATACGCCATCCGGCGTGATGTGCACGTGGCTGCCGTAGAGGGGAAGGCCGCCCTCAGCGTTGAGCCGATTGCGGATGCGCTCCAGGACCTGCCACAGCCGGCGGGGGCCGCCCTGGTGGACCGTGGGAGGCTCCAGCCGTGTGGCTGATGCCCTGGCCCACGATCCGTCCGCATGGACAAGCCAGGCCGTCCGCTGCACCCCCTGCTCCTCGTAGTGGGCCTCAACACCGGGGACGGACAACTCCAGCATGGCTCGCACATCCCATGCCGCAGAGACATTCAGCACGGGATAGCGACCCTGCGATACGGCCTCGCCTTCGCGGTCTCGCACGGCCGTGAACGACTCGCGCAAGTCGGGTGGCAACTCGGCACCCGAGCGGGTGCTCATGAAGCCGGCTCGGTCCCACTCGACCACTCCGCGGGCGGTTCCGTCATCGCCCTTGTCAGCGGTGACGATGATCGGAACACGGGCAAGAGTGGTCACCAGCCGACCACCGGGACGCAGCGCGGCCAGGACGGCAGCCAGGTTGGGCAACGCCACCATGGAGACGATGCGGTCGAACTCTCCCGGGATTTCGGTGGTGGCGTCGCAAGTGACCACCTGTGGCGTCAGCCCGATGCTGTCCAGCCGGTCCATGGCTACTTCCGTGAGATATGGATCCACGTCCCCAGCCACCACGTGCTTGTCCCCGAGCCGCTGCGCGGCCACGGCGGTGGTATAGCCGGAGCCGGCACCCACCACGAAGAGGTCCGCCCCGTCATACAGGTGCCCATGACGCAGCATGCGCACCACGAGACTCGGCAGCGTGCTGGACGAGGTGGGAACACCGGTGGGCCGGTCTGCGGGACTGGCGGAATCGGCGTGAAGAGCGCCGATCCGGGTCACCAGTGACGTGTCCGAGTAGGCCGCGTGCAGCCACGCCGCTTCATCGGCGGAGCCCTCCCGTAGCGCACGCTGGTCCAGGTCCCACCACCGAGGCACAAAGACATGCCGCGGAGTGGAGGCGACCGGCTCACGCCACCGCGATACCGCCGGAGTCACGCTGGCCGCCAGACGCTCGGCGTACGGTTTCCAGTCCATCACCACTGCTGCCTCACTTACTCGTATGCGGGGTCACAGGCTGTTTGCTCCGCCGGCGCGCAATCGGAGCCGTCGGACGCCGGATTGCACTGCGGGTCGCAGGGGTCCGCACCGGCCCGAGCGGGGACCTCGTGGAGTGCCCGCTCCCACCGGTCCCCATCCAGGATCTTGGCCAGTGGTTGAGTACGGGCATTGCCCGTGGTCATCCACCGAGACATCACACAGGGCGCTACGTCGCCCGACGGCAAGACGGCCGCTTGCCCCTGCCCGCACCGCCCACACAGCTCCTCCGGCTTCGGGGCGGCTGCCGCCGGGACAGCGCGGCCAATGTGCCGGGTACGGTCCGTGCGGATCGACGTAACGCCCAGGGCCTCCAGTTCGACGCGGGCCTCCTGTACCCGCTGGCCAGGAAGTACCCGCACGATGCCCGCGCGTACGGGGATGCCCCTTTGCACTGCCTCCGCGATGTTCGCGCGCGTCCGGGCGTAGCTCCCCTGCCGCGTGGTGATCGTCTCGTGTTCCTCTGCACTGTCGCTGTAGTAGCTGGTGGCCAACCGGACTCCCGGCCGGCTGAGCACGTCCCACCACGCGGCTTTGATGTGAAAGAGGTTGCTGTAGACCTCCACCACCAGGCCCAGGCTCAGCGCGTACTCCACCAGCTCCACCCACGCGGGATGGACGGTGGGCTCACCACCGATGAACTGAACCTCCCGCGCGCCCAGCTTCGCTGCGTCGCCCATCACGCGCCGCCAGTCCACCGCTGTCATGGCGCCATGCGTACCATCCGGCCCGGACTGCGCGAAACACTGCGTGCACTGGAGCTGACAGGCCCCTGTGATCTCCAAAGCCACCACGCGCAGCTTGTCCTGCGTAGTGCTTGCCGGCTCTTCTGCAACGATCGTCATTGCTACCCCTCTTGAGTCGGTGATGCCGGACCCGCCTTGGCGCATTGCCGAAGCGGGGAGAACTTCGGACCTATGCCGGATGCCCCACGAGGTAGCGCATCCCGCCCCCCCTCCAGGGCCTCCAACGCCGCGCGAATCCGTGCGACCGTGTACGGCTCGGCGTAGTCGGCGACTTCACTCACCGGTACGAACCGGTACGCGCTCAACTCACGTACAGGAAGCTGGAGTTCTGCGTTCTCATCCATGACTCCTCCGTCACAGACGAAGTTGTACCCCTCCTCGGACTCGCCATTTGCGGGCATGCGGTGAATGGTCAGAACGTCCCCCGGCTCAACGTCCTGCCCGGTCTCCTCATGGACCTCCCGCCGGAAGGCGTCGAGCAGATCCTCGTCCCGACGCGCACAGCCGCCGACGAGGCCCCACGGTCGCTCGCTCCCAGCCTCCTTCCGGTAGCGCTTCTCCACCAGGAGCACCGCGCCGGCGGCATTGCGGATGAGCGCCAGGGCGCCAATTCGGCGGCCGGGCGGATCGATGAATTCTGCGTTGGTGTGCATGCGATCAGCTCCCCGTTTCCTCAACCTTTGCGACGGTGACGCGTCCGTTTGGGTTGGCTTTCTGGATCTTGCGCTTACCCATCCCCTCCGCCTCTTCCTTGTTCTTCGCCTTCACCCACGTATTCGCACCTTGGGCAGGCTTGTTGCTACTCGTGACAATCGCGCCGACGCGGTAAGTCGGTGACAAGTTCTTTCTCTCTCAATTCGAAAAGGACGCGGCCCTAACCCGGACGGCCGCCATAGGGCTGACTAGGTCACGCAGTGCCGACGGAGGAGCCAGCAGACCCCCGACCGCGTATCCCGGGCCTATGCCGCGGGGTGCGGCGTACTGGCGCCCGGTGTGCAATTGGGATCCCATTGGCCGTTCCCTGCCGCCCGTTCCACCTCTTGGTGAAGGTGCTGGAGGGCTAGGACCAGGTCATCAGCGGGCATTTGGTTCTTCTGCGCGGAGCGGTGGAAGTGGCGCGAGAGCCTGTCGAATTCCCGGTACAACTCCCGGTGCGTGATGTGGCGATACCACGCCTCTTCGACGGTCCACGCCCTGGCAGTTGCCCAGTTCCGGGCATCCTGGAGGCGCGCCCTCGTCCAGCCGGCCAGCGTCCGTTGTCGGGCTATGCGCTCCGCCAGACGACGGGTGTAGGCCGTTTTGAATTGCGGGGTATCCCACTCCGCGGGCAGCGCCATCGGTTCAGCCAGGCGGTAAACGTACCGATCGTTGGGTTCCACGTTCGACTCCTTTCTGTGAATGTGGGTGATGCGGGGTCCTGGCCCTGGACGGCTTTCAACCGCTCGACCAGGACCCCGCCGGCGGGTGGGTGGCCCGCCGCATTCCCCTGAGCCGGGGGAGCGGGCTCAGGGGAGTAGATCGGCAGGGACGGCCGGATAGCGGCACGGCGGCCCCTGCCTCGTCCAGGGAGTGCCGGCCGGCGGCACCAGAGGAGCGCCGAACCCCTTCGGCTGTTCCTCTCTGCGGGGGCGCGACAGGCAGCGGTTGCGGCTGACCAGGGAGAGAAACACGACCGGCTGAACCGACCACTCCACCCAGGCCCCGCCGGTGCAGTCGAGAGCAAGGCCGCACGGCTCGCTTCGGCAGAGTGCAGCCATCGAGCCCAGACGCTCCCCGCTGTCCACACACCTCAGCGCGCGCTGCCTTTCACCTTCGGGGAGGTTGAACGCCGTCCTTCGAGCATCTGCACTGATGTGCCGCACCGCTTGCACCCCGCATTGAGTGGCGACGGTCGCCCAAGAGATCTGCTGGGGCCAATAGGCGTACCGCTCGCACCAGAAGCCGGGCCAAGTGAGCGCTGGCGCTACGTCGCTCGTCATGCCGTCCCCTGTCCACAGGGCACACGGAAGCGAGGCATGCGGGCCGTCTGGTCGGTGCGAGCAACGAGGGTGTACCTGCATCCCTCTTCGTCAAGCGCCTCAAGGGTGTATGGGATGCCGGCTGCAAGGCCATCCAAAGCCCACTGGTATGCGGCGGAGTCGTCCAGCCACTCATATTCCGTCTCGTCGTACGGTGCCTGTAGGTGCGCCGCCAGGCTCTCCGCTCGCGTCCGGAGCCACCCCAGCACCCTGTGTGGCGAGTGTGACACCCGGCCGCCGAGGTCGATGGGAGAGTCATCCGGCCGCCCCGCCTGAGCCACAGCGCGATAGAGCGCAGGCGCCGGGCCCGTCACGGCCGGTGCACCGATGACAGCAGGCGCAGCGCCGAAGCGTCGGAGACGGCCAGCTCCGCCCACACGGCCTTTCCGATGCCGTCCGGGGTGACGCCCCAGCCACTTGCCAAGGCGTCCAGCAGCACCAAGCCGCGCCCACATTCTGCGTCCTCCTCGGGATGGGTCATCACAGGTAGTTCGTCGCTCGCGTCCTGCACCTCCAGCCGCAGACGGCCGGCGGACAGCTCGAACCGGACAGTGACCTCAGCGCCGGGCGGTGCCTCCGCCTTCACGGCGTTGGTGACCAACTCCGAAAGCAACAGCTCGGCGGAGTCCGCCAGTTCGCCGGCCAGGCCCCAGTCCTGAAGCTGAGGACGCAACGCCTCACGCGCCCGGCCGGCGCTCTGGTCGGCGCTGGGGAAGAGGTGGACCGCAGTAAGCGGCGGGGCGTGTGTCAGTGGTTCTGCAACTGGTCGACCGCGTGCGGACATAGCTATCCCCTGGGTACGCGTGACGGAGCGTCAAGGTCACTCACCGCTCAACGTCGTGTGCGGTTGGTGACAAGAGTGGGGTAAGAATCGCTACTGTGAGAGGGGTTCCGCGCCCAACCTGGGTGTTGGTCAGGCTGGCATACGCATAGGCCGTTGACCGCTAGTGACGTCACCGTCGTGGCACGTGACCAGGCCGCTGGTCAGGGGGAGTTATGGGTGGAGAAAAAGGCGCAGCGGGCACTCAGGACCCGCGCAGGCAGTTCGCGGAGGAGTGTCGAAGTGCGCGGGAGCTGTATCCCAGTTGCCCGCTGAACCAGACGCAGTTGGCGCGGATGGTGCGCACTTCAAAGAGCAGCATCAGCCGTGTGGAGACGTGCAAAGGGCCAATCCCGCCGGATTTGCCGGCTCTCCTGGACGAGGTGTTTGCGACGGATGGGACGTTCAAGCGCCTGTACGAGGAGGCAGTGGCCCAGTCGTTTCCGTCCATGTACCGGCGTCGCATGGCACTGGAGCGTTCGGCTGTGGTGATCCGTGAGTGGTCGCCAACCATCGTCCCGGGTTTGTTCCAGACAGCCGACTACGCGCGTGCCGTGTTCACGGGTGGTGCACCGCGAGCCAGTGACGACGAGGTGACGGCGTTCATCGCGAACCGACTCACCCGGCGAGCAATACTCGACGGGGATGCGCCCCCGGATGTCCGTGCGGTGCTGTGCGAGTCAGTCTTACGGCGCCGTTTGTGCCCGCCGGATGTTATGCGCCGCCAACTCGCGGCACTGCTGAAGGACGGGGAGCGGTCAACCGTCCGCATCCAAATCCTTCCATGGGACGCGCCCGCGCACCTCTTCGCTGACTGGCCCGTAACCCTCCTCACCTCGCCAAGCCATGTGGCTACCGTTTGTGTGGAGAACTACCGAACAGCTGGCATCGTTGACGATCCTGATCACGTGCGAACAGCGCTTCGTACTTACGATGAACTCACGAGCGACGCCCTTTCGGCTCGGGACAGCGCGCGCCTGATCGCCAAGCAGATGGAGACACTGTCGTGAAGATCGGTCCGACTCAGTGGATCAAGTCGAGTTACAGCAGCGCAGAGGGAGGCAACTGTCTGGAGTGGGCTCCCACCTACGTGAAGGCCGCCGGCGTTGTCCCAGTGAGGGACAGCAAGGAGCCGCACGGCCCGACGCTCGGGTTCTCAACCGCCGCATGGACGTCCTTCGTTGGCGGTGTTCAGCGGGGCGACTTCCCCAAGGCGTGAGACGCAAGAATCCTGGCCTCCAGATCATGGAAGAGGGATCGTGAAACCTGAGATCGTCAGCGAGTTTCGGAAGCCGTCCTATTCGAACCAACAGGGCGACTGTGTGGAGGTGGCGCACACCGCTGACGGGGGCCGCGTTGTGCGTGACAGCAAGGAGCTGGATGGGGGAGCGCTGTTCTGCCCACCAAGCCAGTGGACGAGTTTCCTGGGTGCGGTGAAGGCTGGCCAGGTTCCAGCCGCCGGAGAACGCTAGCTCCGCGCCCGCGAGTACGCGTGACACCACCGAGCCCCCGGACCTTGAGGCCGGGGGCTCTTCGGTACCTCTCCCGGTCTTAGGAAGTACTCAACCTTCAACGCTTTCTGAGGCTTTCACTTCGAGGTGACGTGCTGGTAGGGGCGGGTGTAAACCCTGGCCCTCGTCACTGGCCCACCCTTCCGTCGATGCGCTCGCGCAGCAGGTCGGCGTGTCCGCAGTGACGGGCATACTCCTCGATTCTGTGCACCATCAGCTCCCGGACTGCGATCTTGTCCTTCCCCACACGCTTGCTCAGGTCCGGGTGCTCGGCCAGCGCGGCGTCGGTCGCGGTCTGTTCGCGCTCCAGATCCACGTACGCAGCGTCGACCACTGCCTGCTCGGCGACGGCTCCGTCGAAGTCCGCGTCACGCTTGCCGTACAGCTTTGGCAGCGGGTCACCGTCGGTGATCCAGTTGCGCCAGTCCCGTTCCACCTCGGCGAGGTGCCGAACCAGGCCGAGCAGCGACATCGTCGACGGCGGACTCGATCGATGGGCCAGCTGGTCCGCATCCAGGCCGTCGCACTTCATCCGCAGGGTGATGCGGTAGTTCGTCAGGAAGTCCTGGAGCGTCGCGAGCTCACCGTCCGGACTGGGACCTGCGCTGTTGCGGGGGTCGTCGTCCGGATCGGTCCACATGTCGGGGTAGACGGTTGCCTGGGTCCATCGCGCGGGTTCGTCACTCATGCGTTGCATGGTCGTCTGTGACGGCCCGAGTTCGCTACCGAGTTCTCGCTTCGAGGTGACGTCATGGTGGCGTCGCGAAAGCCTCAGCTGCTCGGCCGGACAGGACCTGGCCACTCCCTGGCCACCGCCAAGGCGCTCCCACTCGCCCCGCGACACCGCGTACTCCACATCCCCCAGCTCCGCGCCCTCGATGTAGTCCGGCCACTCCTCGAAGAACGTCCGGACGTGGCGCAGCCCCGCCTTCTCCATCACCCGGCGCGATCCGGTATTGACCGTCATCGTTGTCGCCGTCACTCGCCGTACGCCCAACTCCGCGAAGCCGTACGCGATCACCGCCCGGGCGCCCTCGGTGGCGTACCCCCGGCCCCAGGCCGCCCGCCGCAGCCGGTAGCCGAGCTCGGCCTCCGCCACGTGCCCCGGGGTGGTCGGCCGGAGCGAGAACCAGCCGATGAACTCCCCGTTGGCGGCCAATTCTGCCGCCCACACCCCGAGTGCGCCGACCGGATCTCCCGGCAGGCCGGGCCCCGCGATGAACTCCCAAAGCGTCCGTTCCAGCACCTCGGTACGCGGCACCGGCCGCCCGGTGTCGAGGAAGTGCATGACGTCCGGGTCGCCGTGCAGCGCGACCAGCCGCTCCGCGTCGTCCGGCGTGAACCGCCGGAGCGCCAGCCGCTCCGTACGCACCAAGATCGCCGCGTCGCCCATCGTCCGCGCCCCGTCCCGTCGTTCGTGGGGCCGCCGACCCCTGGTCGCCCGGCGGCCCTGGCGTGACGGCATAGTAGAGCGCAGCCCCACGCGGGACATGACAAATAACGGCGCGGCGCCCGCTCCGCGCCGCCACGTATCAGGGGGACTCCGCTCCATGTCAGCCATCCGCCGTTCCACCGCCGTGGCCGCGGCACTGACCGCGCTGCTCGCGGTCACCGTCACCGCCTGCGGCCCCAGCGACGACAAGGCCGCCGCGCCCGGCAGTTCGGCCGCCGCCGACCAGAAGGGGCAGGGGGACGGGGGACTCACGCTTCCGAAGGGCGTGCCGACCAGCCTCGACGACCTGAAGCAGTGGAAGGACGGCGGGTGGCAGAACTGGGACGAGTGGGCCCGTAAGGCATCGGACTTCGTCAACCCGATCATCAAGGACCACTGGAAGACGGACCGGCTGGCGAAGGCCAAGGCCGCCCCCGAGATCGGTGTGCAGGCCACCGGCGCGGGCAGCGAGTTCGACGCCACCGACCCCGAGCCGCGGCCGATCACCGCCGAGCAGGTCGACCGCCCCTACCACCAGCACATGGCCCCGGTCGGGAAGATCTTCTTCGACAGCCCCAAGGGCCCGATGGTCTGCTCCGGCACGATCGTTGAGGACCCCGCGCACCCTGGCAAGTCCAACCTGGTGTGGACCGCCGGCCACTGTGTGCACTCCGGCAAGCAGGGCGGCTGGATGCGCAACATCGTCTTCGTGCCGTCCTACAACGACAACGGCGTGCCGATGAACCAGGTCGGCGGCACGCCCTCGCAGCAGATCACGCCGTACGGCCGGTTCTGGGCCGACTGGATCACCACCTCCGGTGAGTGGATCAACATGGGCAGCGAGGAGCGGGGCAACGGCGGCTCCGCCTACGACTTCGCGGTGCTGCATGTGAAGCCGGAGAACGGCGGCGGCAAGTCGCTCCAGGAGACCGTGGGCGCCGCCGCTCAGGTCTGGTTCAACTCCCCCTCCGCCGACCAGCTCAGCTCGCTGGACGCCTTCGGCTACCCGGCCGCGCCCCCGTACGACGGCGCCCTCATGATGAACTGCCCCGCCCGCCCCGGCCGCCTCGTCATGGAGCAGGGCACGCCCGCCATGCACCGCATCGGCTGCACGATGACCGGCGGCACCTCCGGCGGCGGCTGGTTCGTCAACCGCGGCGGCAAGCTGACGCTGGTGTCCAACACGTCGATCAGCTCCAACGCCCACACCTGGCTGGCCGGCCCGCACCTGGGCCCGGAGGCACAGCGCGTCTTCGACGGCATCAGTCAGAAGTTCGCGAACCAGTAACCGTAGGCGCAGGCGCGTACGCGAGGAAGTCGGTCCATGCCCCCGGCCTGAAGGCGAGCCGGGGGCCGTGGGGCTTCTTGGAGTCGCGGACGTGGACCGTCTCGGGGGTGGCTGCTATCTCGACGCAGTCGGAGCCGGGTTCGTTGCTGCTGTAGCTGCTCTTGAACCATGCGAGCTCGGGCTCGATGCTCATGTCTCTCCCAGCAGTTTCTCGATGAAGGACAGTGACTCCCGTGGTGTGAGAGCCTGCGCTCGCATGCTCCCATATTGCATTTCCAGGGACTGTACGTCCCTGGGCTCGGAGACCAGGCGCGTGAGCTGCTGCACCTCGGCGTAGCCAAGGGTTTCACCGCCCTTGAGCTTGAACAGCCGGAAGGAGCCGCCGAGTCCGGCGTGATCGTCGCGGTCGGTCGGCATCACCTGGATCTCGACGTTCCGCAACTGCCCTACGCTCAGAAGGTGTTCGAGCTGACGGCGGAGCACCATGGTCCCTCCGATCGGCCGCCGGAGCGTCACCTCTTCCTGCAGGAAGCTGAAGACGGTCCCGAGCTTTGTGCGGTCGATGATCTCCTGGCGAGCCATCCGGGCGCCGACCTCCCGCTCGATGATCTCCTCGGAGAGCAGCGGACGTCGCATGCCGAAGATCGTCCGGGTGTACTCCTCCGTCTGCAACAGGGCGTGGATCGTATGAGTGCTGTACGCGCCCAGCTCGACGGCGCCGGCCTCCAACTTGGCAAGATTCCGCAGGTTCTTCGGGTACCGCGCCTCCTCCACGTCCTTCTTCATCGCGGCGATCTTTCCGCCCGCGTCCAACACCTCATCGGCCTTGTCGAGGAACTCGGGACGCGGAATGCGCGCACCACGCTCGATCTTGTAGATCAGGTTGTCCCCGTAGCCCATGGCCGCCGCGAACTCGGCCGGGCTCAACCCCGCCGCCTCGCGCCAGAGTTTGAGCTGGCGGCCGACGGTCACGAGCACCGCTGTGGAGTCGTCCTCCGCATCGACGTCCTGGTCAAGCGCGTCTTCGGTCACTGCCTACCTCCACGCCGAGTCGATCACTGTGCGTATGCGCAGCGCTACGATCGAGGGTAAGTGCGGGCAGTGACAATGAGTGAGCGAACGCCGCGTACCGGGGTTGCATCCCGCGTCTCTACGCCCCCGGTGCCTCTCTACGCCCCCGGCGGCAACGCCCGGCACAGTGTCTCCAGGGCGGCCGGGAAGGCGCTGTCCGGTGGGGTCGCGTAGCCGATGACCAAGCCGTGGCGGGGTGGCATGGTGGCGTCGGGGTGGCGGTAGTCGGAGAGGGCGTCGAGGGCGAGGCCCTGCCAGTGGGCGGCGCGCAGGGCGGTGCGTTCGTCGGACTCGGTGGCGTCGTGCGGGAGTTGGAGGACGGCGTGCAGGCCGGCGGAGATGCCAGTGACGGTGAGGTGCGGGGCCTGGGCCGTCACGGCGTCGACGAGCTGGTCGCGGCGTCGGCGGTAGCGCTGGCGCATACGGCGGATATGGCGGTCGTAGGCACCTGAGGTGAGGAACTCGGCGAGGGTGAGCTGGTCGGTGACGCCCGCCCAGGCCTCGCGTTCGCCCTTTGCCTCCAGTACGGCGTCCACGAGGCGGCCGGGGAGCACCATCCAGCCCAGGCGGACGGCCGGCGACAGGCTTTTGCTGACCGAGCCGAGGTGCAGGACGCGTTCGGGGTCCAGGCCCTGGAGGGCGCCCACCGGCTTCCGGTCGTAGCGGAATTCGCCGTCGTAGTCGTCCTCCAGGAGGTAACTCCCGGTGGCCCGCGCCCAGTTGATGGCGGCGGCGCGGCGGTCGGGGTGGAGCGGGACGCCGGTGGGGAACTGGTGGGCGGGGGTGAGCAGCGCCGCGCGTATGCCGTCGAGAGCGGACAACTCGCCGGTGTTCGCGCCGTGTTCATCGATCGCGAGGGGGTGGGTGCGGATGCCTGCGGTGGTCAGCAGGTGGCGGTGGAAGGGGAGGCCGTAGGACTCGACGGCGAGGGGGCCGGGGAGGACGGCGGGGAAGAGCAGGCGCAGGGCGTGGGCGAAGCCGGAGCAGATGACGATGCGCTCGGGGTCGGTGCGTACGCCGCGGGTGCGGGCCAGGTAGTCGGACAGGGCGCGGCGCAGTTCGGGGCGGCCGCGGGGGTCGCCGGGGCCGAAGGCGTCGTTGGGGGCGGCGGTCAGCGCACGGCGGGCGGCGGCCAGCCAGGCGGTGCGCGGGAAGGACGCCGCGTCCGGCTGGCCCTGGAGGAGGTTGTGCGTGGGGCGGCGCTTCGGGGCGCGGCGGGCCGGGGCGCGGGTGGGTGCCGGCGGTTCGGCGCGCTGGGCGACGCGGGTGCCGGAGCCCTGGCGGGCGCTGAGCCAGCCCTCGGCGACGAGTTCGGCATAGGCGTCGGCGACGGTGTTACGGGCGATGCCGAGGTCGGCGGCGAGCGAGCGGTAGGGCGGCAGACGGGTGCCGGGGGCGAGACGTCCGGACCGTACGGCGTCCCGTAGCGCGCGGATGAGGACGGCGCGGCGGCTGCCCGGTCCGGTCAGCTCCAGATGCAGATCGGCGCCCAGACTCTCCGCGAGATTGACCCATGATTCCGGCATGGAAATGCACCCTACAGCCGGTCGCCCGGGCTCATAGATTCGAGGCATGACGAATCAAGAGCACAGCAGCGACGCAGCGGTCCGCAGCCCCCGGGTGAACTTCGCCAAGGCCGCCCCCAAGGCCTTCAAGGCCCTCATCGGCTTCGATGCCGCCGCCCGCGAGGGGCTCGACCCGGCCCTGGTCGAGCTGGTCCAGATCCGTTCCTCGCAGCTCAACAAGTGCGCGTACTGCCTGCACATGCACACCACGGATGCCCGTAAGGCGGGGGAGAGCGAGGAGCGGCTGCACATGGTCGCCGTATGGGAGGAGGCGGCGCACTTCTTCACCGCGAAGGAGCGGGCGGCGCTGGCGCTCACGGAGGCCGTGACGCTGGTGTCGCACGGCGGTGTGCCGGACGACGTCTACGCCCGGGCCGCCGCGCACTTCGACGAGACGGAGCTGGCCCGGCTGCTGGCGCTGATCTTCACGATCAACACCTGGAACCGGATCGCGATCAGTACGGCGAAGGTGCCCGGGACCGACGAGCGGTGAGGGGTGAGGTGGGAGCGGTAAGCGGCGGGGCGGGAGCGGTGAGGGGCGGGCGTCCCCTGTTCGCCCGCTTCACCCGCCCCGCCCGCCGTCCGGACCGTCCGGACCAGGGTCAGCCCTCCGCCGACAGCTCCTCCCGCAGCCGCTCCGCCATCCCCGCCACGGCCGCCATGGCCTGATGCAGGAGCCCGGGGCCGAAGGTGATCCGCGAAGCGCCCAGGGCGCCGAGTTCGCGCGGTGTGGGGCCGTCCGGGGTCACCACGGCATTGACCGGGATGCCGATACCGGCGGCCAGTTCACCCAGCAGCGGCGGCGGGGCGAGGATCGGATAGACGCAGTCGGCCCCCGCCTCGGCGTAGAGCCGGCCGCGCCGCACCGTCTCCTCCGTGTCCTGCACACCCCGCAGATAGGTGTCGATCCGGGCATTGATCACCAGCGCATCGCCCGCCTCGGCCCGCACCTGCGCCAGCCAGTCCGCCTGTTCCCGCGGGTCCCGGAGCGCGCCGGTGGCGGGGTCGGTGTCCTCCAGGTTGCAGCCCACCGCACCGGCGTCCGCGAGCCGGCCCACCAACTCCTTTGCGGACAGCCCGTATCCGGCCTCCACATCCGCCGAGACCGGCACGTCCACGGCCCGTACGATCCGCGCGACGGCCGCGAACATCTCGTCGGCCGGCGTCCGGCCGTCCTCGTATCCGAGGGACGCCGCGACCCCCGCGCTGGGCGTGGCGAGCGCCGGGAATCCGGCGTCCGCGAACACCTTGGCGCTGGCCGCGTCCCACGGGCCCGGCAGGACCAGCGGCAGGTGCGGTCCGTGGTGCAGGGCGCGCAGAGTGGCCGAGCCGGTCATGAGGTGCCTCCCGGGGGGACCCGGACCGTCACATTGATGCGGTTCCAGGCGTTGATGGTGGTGATCAGGGCGATGAGGTGGGCCAGCTCGGACTCGTCGAAGTGGGCGGCGGCCCGCTCGTAGACGGCGTCGGGCACGAAGCCGTCGGTCAGGACGGTGATGGCTTCGGTGAGGGCGAGGGCGGCCTGTTCCTTCTCGGTGTAGTGGCCGGTGGCCTCCTCCCAGGCGTTGAGGAGGTGGATGCGCTCCTCGGTCTCTCCGGCCTTGCGCGCATCCGTCACATGCATATCGATGCAGAAGGCGCAGTGGTTGACCGCCGAGGCGCGGATCAGTACGAGATCCACCAGCGCCGGGTCGAGCTGCCGCTTGGCGGCCGTGGTCAGCGCCAGCAGCGTCCGGTGGATCTCGGGCGAGAGCTTCCAGAACGGGAAGCGCTGAGTGGTGGCCGGTGCCGCGGTCACGCCGGTCACACTTGGCCCGGGCTCATACGGGTGGACACGCCGAAACGGTTCCAGGCGTTGATGGTGGTGATCAGGGCGATCAGCTGGGCCAGTTCCGGCTCGTCGAAGTGGGCGGCGGCCCGCTCGTAGACGGCGTCGGGCACGAAGCCGTCGGTCAGGACGGTGACGGCTTCGGTGAGGGCGAGGGCGGCCTGTTCCTTCTCGGTGTAGTGGCCGGTGGCCTCCTCCCAGGCGTTGAGGAGGTAGACGCGCTCCTCGGTCTCCCCGGCCTTGCGCGCATCCTTGATGTGCATATCGATGCAGAATGCACAGTGGTTGATCTGCGAGGCACGGATCTTGACCAGCTCGACCAGCGTCGGGTCGAGGCCCTTCTTCGCCGCGGCGTCCAGCGCGATCATGGCCTTGAAGACATCGGGTGCCAGCTTCGCCCAGTGGATCCGGGGGCCGTGCCGGTGCGCCGTTCCCGCTGCGGCCCCGGCGGCCGCGGATGTGCTCTGTGTGCTCTGGGTGGTGTGAGTCGTCTGTGTCGTCATGCCTACGACGCTACGGCGGCAGTGGCGCAGCTGTATGGTCCATTTCCATGGAGAGTTCGTGGGCAACTTTCGGGCGTGATCTGCATCTGGACCTCACCGGTCCCGGCGGGCTGCGGGCCGCACTGCTGCGCGCGCTGCGGGACGCCGTACGGTCCGGGCGGCTGACCCCCGGCACCCGTCTGCCGTCCTCCCGCTCGCTCGCCGTCGACCTCGGCATCGCCCGTAACACCGTCGCCGACGCCTACGCCGAACTCGTTGCCGAGGGCTGGCTCAGCGCCCGCCAGGGCTCCGGCACCCGCGTCGCGGAGAGGGTGCTGGCGCGCGCCACGCCCGCCAACCGGCGCGCCCCCGGCCCGGCCGACCGCGCCGACCGGCCGCGCTTCGACCTCACCCCG